>NZ_JAVTWX010000121.1:0-29903 GCF_032229645.1 Brooklawnia sp. | reverse complement strand
GCAGCGCAGCCCGTCCGGGGCCGAGCAAGGCTACTGCTGGGCCGCCAGCAGCAGCGCCCGAAGGAAATCAGCCAGGTGCTGCTGGTCGCCCTCGTCCATGCCGGAGACCATGGTGGTTTCGGTCGAGACCAGGTCGGCCAGCGCGGCATCCACCTTTTCGCGGCCCTCGGCGGTGAGCTGGACGAGTACCCCCCGGCCGTCCTGGGGGTTCGCCATCCGGCCGACCAGCCCGCGCGCGCAGAGCCGGTCGACCCGGTTGGTCATGGTGCCGGAGGTCACGTGGGTCTGCGCGATCAGCTGTCCCGGAGCGAGCCGGTAGGGCTTCCCCGCGCGCCGCAACGCAGCGAGCACATCGAACTCCCAGATCTGCAGATCCTGGGCTTCGAAGGCCGTCGCCCTGGCGGCGCTCAGCAACTGCGCGAGCCGGGCGATACGCGACCAGACCTGCATCGGTTCGAGATCCAGATCGGGACGCTCCCGCCGCCAGGCCGCCACCAGCTCGTCGACCTCATCCATAGCAGGAAAGTCAACCACGGCCGCTGGCAATCCTCGGGCCATCCACCGGACCATAGGCTCTGCGCACGTCGCGGACGCCACCGGCTGTCGCGGCCATCCTCGACGCCACGACATCCGCGGACGCGGCGTCAGCGGCCAGGAAGGCGCAGGTCGGTCCCGATCCGCTCACCAGCCCGGCCAACGCCCCGGCGGCCAGGCCTGCTTCGAGGGTGTCGGCGAGCTGCGGGTAAAGCTCCACGGCAGGCGCCTGCAGATCGTTGCGCAATCGAGCTGCCACCCGGGCCGCCTCCCCCGAGCAGAGATCGTCCAGAGCGTCGGGCGACAGCTCCGCATCGGGGACGATGGCGCCACGGTCGGCCATCTCGTCGAAATGCCGATAAACAAGCGGAGTCGGCAGGCCGCGCGGGGCGGTCGCGAAGACCCACTCCAGGCGTCCGGTCGCCGGTTGCGGGGTGAGTCGTTCACCGCGCCCCAACCCCAGCGCGTTTCCGCCGTAGAGCAGGAAGGAGACATCGCTGCCCAATTCGGCGCCAAGCTCCGACAGCACCTCCAGCGGCAGCCCGACGCCCCAGAGCCGGTTGCAGGCCAGCAGTACGGCCGCCGCGTCGCCGGACCCTCCGGCCATGCCACCGGCCATCGGTATCTGCTTGACGATGCGCAAGTCCACTCCGTGACGCGTGGCATCCCCCGCCCACTCACGCAGGACCAGGGCCGCCTTGCACGCGAGATTGGTCTGATCGCAGGGCAACTCTTCACTGCCCTCGCCGGTCATCTGAACCGTGATCTGCCCGTCGCTGCGCGCCAATGCGGTGATCTCGTCATAGAGCGAGACCGCCTGAAAGACGGTGGCCAGGTCGTGATAGCCGTCGGCTCGGCGCGGGCCCACGCACAGCGCGAGGTTCACCTTGGCCGGCACGCGGACGACCACAGCGGCATCGGTCTTGCCGGCTTCAGGGCTCACGTCGTCACCCTAGTCAGCTGTTCGGCGATCCGCGCGAAATCACCGATCTCCAGGACCTCGCCGCGCGCGGTCGGGTCGAGCCCCGCAGCGCTGATCGCTTCCGAGGCCGCCGCAGACGATCCGAAGAGCCCGGACAAGGCAGAACGCAGCATCTTGCGGCGCTGGCCGAAGGCCGCATCGATCACCGCGAAGACCTGCTGGCGGCTCGCCGTCGTGCTGGGCGGTTCACGGCGGGTCAATCGCACCAGCCCGGAGTCGACATTGGGTGCCGGCCAGAAGACCGTCGGCGGCACCGTGCCCACCCGCTCGGCCCGGGCGTACCACGCCACTTTCGCGCTCGGTACCCCGTAGACCTTCGAGCCGGGGCCCGCGGCGAGCCGGTCGGCGACCTCGAGCTGCACCATCACGAGGCCAAGATTCCAGTCGTCGAAGGTCGCCAGCAGGTGCAGCAGCACCGGCACCGCCACGTTGTAGGGCAGATTCGCGACCACGGCGGTCGGCGCGGGGCCCGGCAGTTCGGTGACGTTGAGTGCGTCGGTGTGCACGACTCGCAGCCGTTCGGCATTGCCGGGCTGAAATCGGGCGACGGTTTGGGGTAGCAGCGCCGCCAGCGCGCCCTCGATCTCGACAGCGGTCACCTGGGCGCCGGTCTCGAGCAGGCCGAGTGTCAGTGAGCCCAGGCCGGGGCCGACCTCGAGGACGACATCGTCCGCGGTAATGCCCGATTTCGCGACGATGCGGCGGACGGTGTTCGGGTCGGTCACGAAGTTCTGGCCGCGCTGCTTGGTCGGACGCAGGCCGATCCGGGCGGCGAGTTCGCGGATCGTCCGCGGATCGAGCAGCTCAGCCACGAAGGTCCCCGTCCGGCTGGGAGATGCCCCACGGCCCGCCGAAGGCTTCGGTGGCGTTGAGGTCGAGCCGGGTGCAGAACTCGGCCAGGTCCGCTCCGAGATGGTCGGCCATGAATCTGACCGTGTGCGCCAGCAGGTACGGTGCGTTGGGCTTACCGCGGTGCGGCAGCGGAGTCAGATAGGGGGCATCGGTTTCGGCCAAGATCCGGTCGGTCGGCGTGATCGCGAGTGCCTCCCGCAGCTGCCGGTTCGCCTTATAGGTGATGTTGCCGGCGAAGCTGAGCCAGGCGCCCTGGTCGAGGCAACGGCGCGCGAACCCCGCGTCGCCGCTGAAGCAGTGCATGACCACTCGCTCGGGCCAGCCCTCCGCGTCCAGCACCTCGGCGATGTCGTCGTGAGCGTCCCGGTCGTGGATCACCAGCGTGCGGTCATAGGCCTTCGCGGTGGCGATGTGGCGGGCAAACATCACCTTCTGCCGGGCGATACCGTCGGCCTCGCGGGTGCGGAAGTAGTCGAGGCCGGTCTCGCCGACCCCGCGCACGTGCGGTCCGGACGCGGCCAGCGAGTCGATCACCCGCCACGCCTGCTCCGCCTGAGCATCGGTCATCCGCGCCGAATCGTTCGGGTGGATGGCGACCGCGGCAATCACCTGCGGGCAGCTGGCAGCAAGCTGAGCGGACCATTGCGCGCTGCCGAGATCGCAGCCGATCTGGACGATGCGATGTACCCCGGCCGCCGCGGCCGCCGCGATATTGTCGGCCACCCGCAGCCCGGAGAACTCCTGCGTGGAATCGAGATGGGTATGAGAGTCGGTCGTCGGGCGCGGCAGAACCGGGGGCTGCGCCGGCAATCCGAGCCGTCCGATCACCGAGTCAATCACCGTTTCCCCTTGTCATTATCGTCTCCACGAGTACCTCGGCCATCGCTGGCGGCATCAGAGGCGTTGACGGAGCGAGCCGCCAGCGCCTTCGCGTAGAGCTCCCGGCGGCGCAGTCCGGTCACCTGCGCGACCTCGGCGACCGCCGCGGAAAGCTTCGTGCCACCTGCCAGCAGCAGGTCTACCTGATCGAGAGCATCCTGCCAATCGGCAGAAACCTGGGGGGCGCCTTGGATGACCACGGTGATCTCACCGCGCGCAGATTCGGCGGCCCATTCGGCCAGCTCGGTCAGCGGGCCCCGGACGACCTCTTCGTACGGCTTGGTCAGCTCGCGGCAGACCGCGCCGAGACGATCGGCGCCCAGCGCCGCGGCGGCATCGGTGAGGAACTCGGCCAGCCGGTGGGGTGCCTCGAAGAAGACCATGGTGCGCGGTTCGGCAGCCAGACCCTGCAGCCGGCGGCGACGCTCCCCCTGTTTGCGGGGCAGAAAGCCCTCGAAGCAGAACCGGTCGACCGGAAGCCCGCTGATCGCCAGCGCCGTCAGCACCGCGGACGGCCCGGGCACCGCGGTCACCGCGATGCCGTGCTCGATCGCAGCGCTCACCAGCCGGTAGCCAGGATCGCTGACCGAGGGCATCCCTGCGTCGGTGGCGACCAGAACGATCTTGCCGGCCTCCAGATCGGCGATCAGTCCAGGCACCCGAAACGCCTCATTGCCCTCGAAGAAGCTCACCACCGCGGCATCGGTCGTGACGCCGAGGCGCAGCAGCAGCGTGCGCAGCAGCCGGGTGTCCTCCGCAGCGATCACATCGGCTTCACTCAATGCGCGCACCAGAGCCGGAGAAGCATCCTGGGCATCGCCGATAGGGGTGCCCGCCAGCACGAGACGCCCACTGCCCGGCTGGAACTCGGCTCTGCTCATGCCTGTCAGGGTAGCTGACCCGACAGGCATCGGATCGCACGCCGGCCTGTCTCCGGTGCCCCGGGCCCTCGACCAGCCCCACCTAAGATGGGCCGGGTGAGTCTCCCGCTGCTCGACCGAGCCCTCCAGGCAGTGCGAACGCTGCCCAGCAAGGCGTCCGAACGACTGCGCGGAACTCACGCCGACCCGTTGATGTCGACGATCGACCGGCTGGACGACGCCCAGGTGCTGCGCAACGACCGCGCGATCAGCTGGCTGGTCACCATCGTCATCGGCGCGCTCGCCTTCATTCTGCGCATCATCAATCTGGCCCGCCCGGCGAATCTCGCCTTCGACGAGACCTACTACGCGAAAGATGCCTGGACGCTGCTGCACCTGGGCTACGAGGCGGACTGGCCGAAGGACGCGAACGATCAGATCGTCGCCGGGTTCACCGACATCTTCACCGACAACCCGTCGTTCATCGTCCACCCGCAGTTGGGCAAATGGCTGATCGCCTCCGGCGAATACGTCTTCGGCATGAACAGCTTCGGCTGGAGAATCGCCGCGGTCGTCTTCGGGACCCTGCTGGTGATGGCCACCATCCGGATGGCCCGGCGGCTGTCGCGCTCGACCCTGGTCGGGGCGATGGCGGGGCTGTTCATCACCTTCGACGGGCTCTCGTTCGCAATGAGCCGCATCGCACTGCTCGACATCTTCGAGGCGGCCTTCACCGTGATGGCGGTCGCCTGCCTGGTGGCAGACCGCGACTGGTTCCGCCACAAGCTCGCCTGCTATCTGCGCACCAACGGGCTGCAAGATCTCCAAGGTGGCTACGGGCCGCTGCTGTGGTGGCGGCCCTGGCGCTGGGCCGCCGGGTTGACCTTCGGGCTGGCCATCGGCTGCAAATGGAATGCGATGTATGTGCTCGCGGCGATGGGCGCGATGGCCGTGATCTACGACGTCACCTCCAGGCGCACCGCCGGGGCGTCCGGCAAGGCGTTCCGGTCGATTCTCTTGGACGCGCCGCTCGCGTTCATCTCGATGGTTGTGACCGCCGGGTTGATCTACGTGGCCACCTGGTGGTCCTGGTTGACCACACCGGGCGGCTGGGGCCGCGACTTCGGGACGAAGCACCCCGACGATTTCTGGGTACGTCATTTCGGGAATGCGCTGGGTTCGCTGGCTTACTACCACCGCGAGATCTACGGCTTTCACACCGGCGACTGGATCGCCGAGCAGACCCACGTCTATGAGGCCCCGCCGATGACCTGGCTGTTCATGGGTCGCGTGATCGGCATCGACGCGGTCAATGACATCAAGCCGGGGGTCGACGGCTGCAACGCGACCGGCGGCGACACCTGCCTGCGGGTGATCTCGGGCGTCGGCACCCCGCTGCTGTGGTGGGCCGCGCTCATCGCCATCGTCATCGGCCTCGGCCTGTGGTGGCTGGGACGCGACTGGCGGTTCGCGATTCCGCTGGTCGCCGGGCTGACGCCGTGGCTGATGTGGTTCCCGAACGCCGATCGTCCGCTCTTCTTCTTCTACGCGATCATGATCATCCCGTTCACCGCGACCGTGCTGGCCATGGTGCTCGGCAAGATCCTGGGGCCGGCCGATGCGGGACACCGGCGAAAACGCGGCGCGCTCATCGTCGGTGTGGTCGTGCTGCTGATCGTGGCCGACTTCTGGTTCATCTATCCGGTCCTGACCGATCAGCTGATGACCCGGACGATGTGGAGCCTACGGATGTGGCTGCCCGGCTGGATTTAGGACGCTCCAGACCCTCAGGTTTGCACGCTTCACGTAGGCAAGGTCAGCGGGTCGTCCGGGCTTGGCGATAAGGTCCCCGAGGCTGGAGGGATCTTGGTGGCTGTCGCCAGCGGCGACGCACCTCTGCGCACCTCTAGACTGACGGCATGAGCGTCTCGGGGGCTGCAGCGACTAGCCCGTCCGGTGTCTGTGGCGCCGTCATTCATGGACTCGGCGGCTGCCTGCGTGTGGTATCCGAGGATCCCGACTCCGAGCAGCAGATGGCGACCCTCCAACATCAGTGGACGCGCTGCCTGCGGCCTGAGCCGCGCGATCGGGAAGCCCCGGTCATCAGTCTCGGGGCAACCCCCGACAACGAGCCGGCGTTCTGGGAGCGCACCACCCAACGGATCACCGCCGAGCTGATCGGTCAGCAGGCCGGCAAGCTGCTGATGCTTCACGCCGGAGGCGTGTGCAACCCCGAGACCGGCGCCAGCATCGTCTATGTGGCCCCGAGCCGGACCGGCAAGACCACTCTGACGCTGTCGTTAAGCGGCCGATTCGGCTACCTGTCCGACGAGACGATCGCTTTGGACGAACGCCTGCGCGTCTTCGGCTATCCGAAGCCGTTGTCCGTGCGCAGTACCGATGGGCAGCCCCGCCGCGAGATGTCTCCCGACGAACTCGGGTTCGCACCCGCCCACCCGGAACCATTTCTGGCGAGGCTGGTCATTCTCAACCGCAGCGATACCCACCACGGTGCCCCGGTGATCACCCCGCTCGACCTGTTCGACGCAGCGGTGGTTCTGGCGCCCCAGACCTCATCGCTGAGCGCACTCGACGACGGTCTGCATCGCCTGCAATCGTTGACCCGCCAGACCGGACCGGTCCTGCAGGTGGCCTACCGCGATGCCCCCGAGCTCCACGGCCTGTTCGAAACCGTGCTCGGCATGCCGCTGTGGGTGCGGCGCGTAGAAGCGGCCGATGTCTTGACCCGCAGCGAGCCGCAGCCAGAGGTGCTCCTGCTATTGGACGACCACCTGGTGCGCGTGGGCGAACTCGGCACTGCCGTCCTCGACGAGACCGCGGAGCCGATCGAGATTGCGGCACTGGCCCAGCGGCTGGCGGCCCGTTTCGGCGCTCCCGAGCAGGGAGACATTCAGCTGCGCACCCGCGCGGCCGTTGACGAACTACTGACCCAAGGAGCGCTGACGAAGGTGGCCCAGGCATGAGCGGCAACGCCTGGCAGATCAATGACCAGGCCGCGTACGTGGTGACCAATCCGCAACGGGTGATAGCGATCAACCTTGATCATCCCGGACGGCAGCCGAAGGCGCTGCTGGGCACCGGCGCCGCGATCTGGTTGTATCTGCTATCGGACGACGACCAGGCACCGCACCCGCTGGTTCTCGAAGATGAGCTCATTGATGCACTGGCCGAGCAGTTCGGCATGACCGCTGAACAAATCGCCCCCGATGTCCAGGGCTTCCTGCAGCAGCTGCAGGCGAACGACCTGCTGGTGCGGCGAGGCGCTGCGGTGCCCGCTTGATGCTGCTCGACGCCGCGTCGCTCGCGGAAGTCAGATCGCTCGCGTGGCGCGTTTGGCCCTGGACGCCACGCCCGCCCTCACCCCATGCGCTTCGAGCGATCTCACCCCGGCTGCCTCCGGATTGATCGCGGACCTAGCCTGCGAGTACACCGGATCACCCTGGTAGTCGTCGGTGTACTGATACCCGAAATGAAGTGCTCCCCGGCCACTGCGAGGAACGCGATTCATGACCACGCCCAGCGCCTTGCCGTTGGCCTTGGCCAACAGCCCCAGTGCCTGGTCGAGCATCTCGTAGGTGGTCTTTCCGGTGTTGACCACCACCAGTGCGCCGTCGGTGAGGGTGGTCAGGACGGCAGCATCGGTGACGGGCAGCAGTGGGGGCGCGTCCACGACCACGAACGCCTGCTTGGACAGGTCAGCCAGCAGCCTCTGCATCGTCTCCGAACCGAGCAGCTCGCTGGGGTTGGGCGGGACGGGGCCGGCGGCGAGTACCTGCAGGCCGGGTGCGCCGTCGACCGGCTGAAGCAGGTCGGCCACGGCCACGCGGGAGGCGAGTGCGTCGGTGAGGCCCGCGTCTGCCAAGACACCGAAGGTCTTGGCAATCCGGGGACGCCGCAGATCGGCGTCGATCAATACGGTGCGCTGCCCGGTCTGAGCTAGCGCCGTGGCTAGGTTGGATGCGGTGAAAGTCTTGCCGTCGCCGGGCGTCGGACTGGTGACGACGATCACGCGGGGCGGGTCGTCCACGCTCATGTACTGCAGGTTGGTGCGCAGGCCGCGGAAGGATTCGGCGATCGCCGTCCACCCGCTGTCGTGGAGGCCAGCACCCGAGATCAGTTGCTTGCCGTCGGCGCTGCTGCTGCCGCCTTCCTTGAGGGGGATGGTGCCGACCACCGACAGCCCGGTGGCGGTCTCGACTCCCTCGGCCGATCGGATGCGCCGGTCGAGCCATTCTCGCAACACTGCGTAACCGGCGCCGAGCAGGACGCCGATCAGTCCGCCCAGGGCCAGATTCATCTTGATGTTGGGCGAACTCGGCGCGGTCGGCAGCCGCGCCGAATCGCCGGGCACCAGCTGAACGGCGGGCTGCTGGCCATCGGCACCCTCGATCTTGTCTATCTCGAAGATCATGCCGCGAATCCAGGCTTCTGCCAGATCACGGGCGGCTTCCGGGGTTGATCCAGTGGCGGAAATATGAAGGACCACGGTATCAGCGGGGTTAGTTACAGTCACCCTATTAATTAACCCCTCGGGTGAGTCGGATAACCCCAATTCATTGATAGCGGCTTCGGCCACCGAACGCCATGTTCCGATTGTCACATAAGACCGCACCTTCGATTGTGCGAGCTGATCGCCGACCATGGAAGAGCCGATATCTGTGGACCCGGGGGTGGCGACATAACCGCTTGCCTCGGCCGTGTACACCTTCGGTTGCAAGAAGCTGAAGATGCCTGCGGCTGACACCGCGATGACGACCAGGACAATTATTGCCACCCAGTTGGCGCGCAGGATTCGCAAATACTCGCTCAGTTCCACGGAAGCAATGTACGTCATGACTGCAAACGGGTACAGAATTTGACGAATTAACGAGAACCAATACACTGAAAGTGCCCGAAGGGATGGGCACATGCGGTCGGTATCGGGGGAGCTGAAATGGAATCAAATCTTGAGCACACCGGCGCATCGGCGAGGGCCAGCCGACGAGCCGTCCTGGGTGCCGCCGTGGTCGGCACGGTGTGGAGTGCGCCGGTGGTGAAGGCCGCCGCAGACACTCCGGCCAAGTCGGCTTCTTCGCCGGAGCAGCCACCTGTAGACATCGCGCCGAGCGTTAGTCACTTCGGAGCATGGGCGGCTAAGGGTGGGTTCGACGGCAACTTCGGCGTCATAGTCAAGTGGCCCGCTGTGACCGCGACTTTCACTGTCGTCATCATCGCGGCGCCGGTGGGTGGTGGTCCTTCCATAACTCAGACCTTCACGCAGTCAGGCCTCCTGCACTACCAAGACACCTTCTCGTTCCGGGATCTCACTCCCGGGGATCAGTACACAGTCACGTTGACGGCCACGATAGTGCTCACGAGCTACCGCGCCGACAACAACAGCACGACCGTAACCGGGAGCTGGACCGTTGAGCCGCTCACCGCCGGCCCCGTGACCGTGACCGTGCCTTCGTGGTGAGCTCTTGGACTGCGGAATATCGTTGACGCTCCTCACCCGCGCAGAAGCGAATGCTCTGGCCTGCGCACTTGCGCTGAGAACAGCCGAGCTATCCGAGGCCAGGCTCATGCTGATCAAGGGCATTTCACTGACTCACCACCGGCTTCGAGTCGACAGAGTGTCCGCAGATATCGACATCCTGGTCGAACCAGCCAAGGTGGACACCGTTCTTGCCACGCTCGCCGAGTTCGGCTGGCACCCCCGGCTGGGCGAATACAACGACTTCCCGCTCAGACATCACTCGGTGACGGTGATCCACGACGACTGGCCATGCGATATCGACGTGCACCGCCGGTTCCCGGGCTTCCTGGCCGACCCGGCCGTGACGTTCGACGAGCTGTGGAGCAGACGGCAATCGATGCACACCGCAGGTCACGACGTTCCCATCACCGACTATTCGTCCAGCGCCATCGTCATGGCCTTGCATTCGGTGCGCAGCACGGTGGACAATCCCCGCCACACTTCCGAACTGGTGCACCTCATCGAGATCTCGCGTGACTGGGACGACCAACAACGCGCCGACATCGCCGAGGTGGCCGCCCGCACCGGGGCTGCGCGGGCGCTGCAAGACATCCTCCCCCTGCTCGGCGTGACTGCCCGCCGCGACGAGGTCGTCATCGACAACGAAGCGCTCCAGGCGTGGCGGCTCCGGGCGACCGGACAGGCGACTTCACTGCGAACCTGGTTGCGCTACGCGTCCGAGGGTTCGGGTCTGCGGGACAAGCTCGTCCGCTTCTGGCGAGCGCTGTGGCCGGCCGAGGACTACTTCCTGGTGGCGTATCCCGAGGAGGCGGGGTCGCCCATCGGGGGTCGCCTGCGCCGATTGGCCCGGGGCATCGCGAAGATCCCCGGCGCCATGCTCGGCATCGCCGGAGCACACCGGGACAACGTGACTGAACGAGCGCTCGGGGCGCTAGCCGAACCCGACATTGGCGCCTCGCCATCCCAGCTCAGCGAACAGCACCCACAATCACGTCAACGGCATCGCGGATCATCGCGAACGAGGATGCAAAGACCTCGGGTCCACGCCGGAACGGATCCGGCACGTCATCGTCAGTGACCCCATCGGCGCCCAGCATGCGCCGAGGCGCCGCTTGCTGCACCATTTCTCGAAGGCGATCCGGCCTTGAGTCAACAGTCAAGGCAGGGAAGGCCTGCGAACCTACGATCCGCGCGAACTCCAAGACGGTGAACGACCGCCGGACTACCGCCGGCGCCAGCCGCACCGCCTGACCGCGATGAGCGGCCGTCAGCGCCAAGATCAGGTCCGCAGACTGCACCATCGCGGGCGTGAGCTGCCGCGCGGCAAATCCGTCTGCCGACGCTCCAGCGGCCTCCACCAACGACACCATGGCGGCGTCCATCGGATGTCCTGGCAAAGCGGCCGTCCCGGCGCTGGACACGTTCGCGGCATCGCCAAGACCGGCGGCCAGCAATCGCTCAGCAGCAGGTGACCGGCAGATGTTGCCGGTGCACACCGTCAAGATGTGAATGGGTTCAGCACTCATTGCACGTGCTGAATGGCTCGGGCCGGACGCCGGGCGATATTGCAGCTAGCCACCACTGGCGCGCCATCGGTGACCCGCGACAAGACGGCGGCGTCGGTCGCCGGCGTCAGCGGGGACGAGTCGGTGCTGAACCTGACCGCCGGGGCGCTGCGCCAACACTGGCGCAAGATGCTCAAATATCCGGTTGACTCCATGGTGTGCTCTTCTCCGAGGGTGCTGTGGCTCGCGCTAAGGACCCTCAGCCTCATTAACCTCTGGCTTGTGTGGCCGTGGCTGGCCCGGCGCACCATGGGGTGTCGGGGCCACCGTCTGGGATGTTGGCTGCGATACGCCGATGACGCATTGGCGAACCGCGGCTCGTCCCATCATTATGACCGATGTCACAGTGTGCAGGTGGCGCGACACGATGCCGGCTCGGCTGTGGACCTTTGCTGGAGGCACGGCTCCAGTGCTTCACCGAAGCCGCCCGCAGCGGCAGTTCTTCGGCGGATCTATGATCACAGCGTGACCGAGGCTATCGGAACCGGGGATGCGTACTGGACGAGGTCCGGTGCTGAGATCGCCGCGTCCCTGGGTTCGGGGCCGGATGGGTTGGCTGCCCGCGCCGCGGCCGAGCGACTGCCCGATGCCCGCACCCACGCCCTGGCGCAGCATGCCGATACCGGCAACTGGCGTCTGCTCGCACATCAGTTCACCAGCCCCATCATCTTGATCCTGGTCGGCGCGACCATCTTGTCCGGTCTGCTGGGCGACTGGACCGACGCGATCATCATCCTGATCATCGTGGTGCTGTCCGGGCTGCTCGACTTCGCGCAGGAACGCGGCGCCGCAAACGCGATGCAGGCCTTGCTGTCAACAGTCCGGCTGACCGCCGACGTGCACCGCGACGGCGCGATCGTCCAGGTGCCCTTCGACGAGGTCGTCCCGGGCGATGTGGTCGAGATCGCCGGCGGAGACATTCTGCCTGCCGATTGCGTGGTGCTGCGCTGCGACGATCTGCAGCTCGACCAATCCAGCCTCACCGGCGAGACCTTCCCCGCAGTCAAGAATCCCGACCCGGTGGCCGCCGGCACCGCGCTCGCGGACCGCTCGAACGTCGTCTTCATGGGCACCCACGTGGCGAGCGGATCGGGCAGTGTCGTCGTGGTGGCCACCGGCGCCGACACCGAATTCGGCCGGGTGATGCAGTCGATGCGGCACCGCCCGCGCCCCACCGGCTTCGAGCGCGGAATGACCCGTTTCGGGTTGCTGCTGGCCCGGGTGATGACCGTGCTGGTGATCGCGATCTTCGTCGCCAACCTCTTGCTGCATCGTCCGCTCGTCGACTCCGCCCTCTTCTCGTTGTCGCTGGCCGTCGGCCTCACGCCGCAACTGCTGCCCGCGATCGTCGGGATCAGTCTTGCGCGCGGCGCACGCGAGATCGCCCGGCACAAGGTGATCGTCAAACGGTTGAACGCGATCGAGGATTTCGGCGCGATGACGGTGCTGTGCACCGATAAGACCGGCACGATGACGCAAGGGTCCATCCGCCTCGACGCGGCGCTGGCCATCGATGGCAGCCCCGCGCCCACGCTGCTGCGCACCGCCGCACTGAATGCGACCCTGCAGCGCGGGCTCAGCAACGCGATGGACGCCGCGATCGCCGACGCCGCGAAGCAGGCCGGTATCGAGGCCTCCGATGTGAAGCTGATCGACGAACTGCCCTACGACTTCGACCGCAAATGCCTGAGTGTGCTTGTCGACGATCCCGAGACCGCGTCTGGGCCGGGCCCGGCGCAGGCTATCGCCGGGTCGGCCACGCTGATCACGAAGGGGGCGGTGAATCCGGTGCTGACGCGCTGCGCCGACGCGTGCGCCGCCGATGGCACGATTCAGTCGATCGCAGCGGCCCGCGAGCGAGTCAACGCGGTGGTCGACGAACTCGCCGGGAACGGAATGCGCGTGCTCGCGGTGGCCACCAAACCGATGTCGGCCGCTTCTGCGGCGTTACAC
The DNA here is from genome assembly GCF_032229645.1 of Brooklawnia sp. Classification (NCBI taxonomy): domain Bacteria; kingdom Bacillati; phylum Actinomycetota; class Actinomycetes; order Propionibacteriales; family Propionibacteriaceae; genus Brooklawnia; species Brooklawnia sp. The sequence goes on along the minus strand of NZ_JAVTWX010000121.1, from coordinate 16,781 downwards.
CCGGACGATGAGAGTGGCCTGAGACTGATCGGCCTGCTGGCGTTCGCCGACCCGGTCAAGCCGGATGCTGCTGCGACGATCGCCGATTTCGCGCAGGCGGGAGTTTCGGTGCGGATGATCACGGGCGATTCTCGTCCGGCGGCCAGGTATATCGCCGGCCGGCTGGGGCTGGATCCCCGAACGGTGATCACCGGTGCCGAACTGGACGCGATGGACGATGGCGCGCTGGCCGTCCGGGTATCCCAGGCGCAAGTCTTCTGCGAGACGACACCGAGTCACAAGGAACGCATCGTCCGGGCGCTGTCCGGCTCGGATCAAACCGTCGGCTACCTGGGCGACGGCATCAACGACGCCCCGGCGCTGCGGGCCGCCGATGTCGGGATCTCGGTGCAGGGCGCGGCGGATGTCGCGGCGGAGTCGGCGTCCATCGTGATGTTGGAGAACGATCTGCGTTCGCTGCTGGGAGGCATGCAGCAGGGCCGGCGCACCTTCGCGAACACGATGAAGTACATCCAGATGACTACCAGCGCGAACTTCGGGAACATGATCTCGATGGCGATCGCGTCGGTGGTGCTGCCATTCCTGCCGCTGTTGGCCGCGCAGATCCTGATGATCAATCTGCTCACCGATCTGCCCGCCACCGCGATCGCCACCGACAACGTGGACGAGCGGCAGCTTGCCCGGCCGCAGCGCTGGAATATGCGGCTGATCCGCAACTACATGATCGTCTTCGGCCTGATCAGCTCGGTCTTCGACATCGTGACCTTCATCGTGCTGCGGATGGTCTTCCACGCCGGAGAAGAAGAATTCCAGAGCGCCTGGTTTCTCGGCTCGGTGCTCACCGAGGTGTTGGTGCTCTTCGTGCTGCGCACCCGCGGGCCGTTCTGGCGCAGTCGTCCGGGTGGCATCCTGACTCTGCTCAGCGGGGTCGTGGTCATCGTGACCTTCGCGATCGTGCTCACGCCGGCGGGCGAGTTCCTGCGGCTGTCTCGTCCCCCGGTCGAATTGGCCGTCCTGGTCGTGGTGATCGCGTTCGCCTACTGCGTGGTCACCGAACTGACCAAGAAGGTCTTCTGGCGGATTCCCGCGCATCGCTCACCGGCCCCGCGGGCGGCACGGCACTGAACCTCGTCCAGGTCGTCCGCGTACCACCCGCTGTCGTGTTCGCCGGCTGTAATGCGCGCCGTTTAGACTGCCCAACTGGAAAGGACACGAATGGCCATCTGGAAGCTGCACAACAACGGGGTTCTCGGACCCGACGACGTCGTCAAGCCGGACGAACGGCTGACCTGGGGCAAGACGATCGGGCTGGGCGCCCAGCATGTCGTCGCAATGTTCGGCGCCACGTTCGTCTTCCCGCTGCTGATGGGTCTCAACCCGCAGCTCGCGGTGATGATGAGCGGCATTGCGACGCTGATCTTCCTCGTCGCGGTCAAGCACCGGGTACCCAGCTACCTGGGCAGTTCGGCCTCATTCGTCGGCGTCGCAACGGCGATCTACGCCCAGGGCGGCAAACCGGACGCGGTCAGCGGCGCCATGTTCTGGTGCGGCGTCGGGCTGTTCATCGTCGGCCTGATCATCCACTTCATGGGCTCGGAGATCATCCACAAAGCGCTGCCGCCCGCGGTCACCGGTGCGGTCGTCATGCTGATCGGTTTCAATCTCGCTCCGGTGGTCGCCAAGACCTACTGGCCACAGGATCAGTGGATAGCGCTGATCGTGATGATCGTCGTGATCTGCCTGTCGGTGGGCCTGCGCGGCTTCGCCGGACGCATCGCCATCTTCCTCTCCCTGATCATCGGATACGTGCTCAGCTGGCTGGCCGATATCGTCCTGGGACCGCGGACGATCGTGGCCACCGACGGCGCGGTGACCCACGCCCTGCGAGTCGATTGGACGAAGGTGGCGCAAGCAGACTGGATCGGTCTGCCCCCGGTTACCGATCTCGCCAATTGGAAACTGGGGAGCCCGGACAATGTGGTGGGCTTCCACCTGCCCGATTTCAACTTCGCTTTCGCGCTGATCGCGCTGCCCGTGGTGATCGCGTTGATCGCCGAGAACACCGGGCACGTCAAGGCCGTCGCAGAGATGACGAACACCAATCTCGACGCCTACATGGGACGCGCCCTGGGCGCTGATGGCGTGACCTCGATGTTGGCGACCTTCGTCGGCGCCGGCCCCACCACCACCTACGCCGAGAACATCGGCGTGATGGCGGCCACCCGCGTCTACTCGACGGCGGCGTACGCGGTTGCGTCGGTCGTGGCGATTCTGTTCGGTTTCTCCCCCAAGTTCGGTGCGGTCATCTCGGCCACCCCGGGCGGGGTGCTGGGCGGCATCACCGTCGTCCTCTACGGCATGATCGGCCTGCTCGGCGCCAAGATCTGGAAAGAGAACAAGGTCGACTTCGGTAACCCGCTCAACCTCGTCCCGGTGGCCGCGGGCATCATCATCGGCGTCGGTGACGTCAGCCTGCACTTCACCGACAGCTTCTCGCTGGGCGGTATCGCGCTGGGTACCATCGTGACCATCGTGATGTACCACGTGGCGAAGGCGATCGCGCCGAAGAAACTCGTCGAATCGGCCGAGGGCGCCGTCCTGATCGTGGATGCGCCTGGAGCCTATGAGTCGGGTCAGATTCCTGCGGTGGGCGGCAGGAAGCACCACACGCAGGACCTGACGAAGGAGGCCACCGGCAGCGAATAGGGTGTACCCGTGAGGATCGTGGTGGTCGGTACCGGGTATGTCGGCCTGTCGAATGCGGTGATTTTGGCGCAGCATCATGATGTTGTGGCGGTGGATATCGATGCGGCCAAGGTGGCGTCGATCAACCGGCGCCGGTCTCCGGTCGAGGACCCGGAGCTGGAGGACTATCTGGCTCATGCCGGGTTGTCGTTGACCGCGACCACCGACGCCCCGGCCGCGTATCAGGGCGCGGATCTGATCGTGGTCGCCACACCCACCGATTATGACGATGCCGCGGACTTCTTCAACACCTGCTCGGTGGAGTCCGCGGTCGCCGACGCGCTGGTGGTGAACCCTGCGGCCACGATTGTGATCAAGTCGACGGTGCCGGTCGGGTTCACCCAGCGGATGCGGGAGCGACACCGGGGCGCGACGATCGTGTTTTCTCCGGAGTTTCTGCGCGAAGGCCGGGCGCTGTACGACAACTTGCATCCGTCGCGGATCGTGGTCGGCGACCGGGGTGCGGCGGGCCGCAGGTTTGCGGAGCTGCTGCTGGAGGGCACCGTCGATCATGATGCACCGGTGTTGTTGACCGATCCGACCGAGGCCGAAGCGATCAAGCTCTTCTCGAACACCTACCTGGCGTTGCGGGTCGCCTATTTCAACGAGTTGGACACCTACGCGGCCACCCGCGGTCTGGATACGGCGCAGATCATCGAAGGGGTCGGGCTGGATCCTAGGATCGGTTCGCATTACAACAATCCGTCGTTCGGGTACGGGGGCTACTGCCTGCCGAAGGACACCAAGCAGTTGTTGGCGAACTATTCGGAGGTGCCGCAGAACCTGATCGCGGCGGTGGTGGACGCGAACAGGACGCGGAAGGATTTCATCGCGGACGACATTCTGCGCCGTGACCCTGGTGTGGTGGGGATCTACCGGTTGACGATGAAGACCGGTTCGGACAATTTCCGGGCGTCGTCGGTGCAGGGTGTGATGAAACGGATCAAAGCGAAGGGGATCCCGGTGATCGTCTTCGAACCGTATCTGGATCGAGACGAGTTCTTCGGATCACCGGTGGTGCGCGACCTCGATGAGTTCAAGCGCCGTGCCGATCTGATCGTGTCGAATCGGCTGGTCGACGAACTGCGTGACGTGGCCGACAAGGTGTACACCCGAGACATCTACCAACGCGACTGATACCGGCGCGCTACCCCCCCAACACGCTTCAATGCTCGCCAGATCCCCGATTCAGGCCTCCACCGACGGTGTGGGACGATCTGCAGGGCATCCAAGCGCGTTGGACCGTGCCGATATGTCGCGAACCACTGGATTGTTGTGGGTAGCATCATGGTTGGTTCCCCCGACCCAGCAACGACTCAGAAGCAGGTGCACTGTGACCCGGATCGCATTCGTGCGGCATGGCCAGACCTCTTGGAATGCGACCGACCGATTCCAGGGCTCGTCCAATATCGAGCTCAACGACACCGGCCGCGGCCAGGCCCACCAGGCAGCAGGTTGGCTGCTCGCGAATCTGCCGGATGCTCGCTGGGATTTCGTCCGGTATTCGCCGTTGTCGCGGGCAGCCGAGACCGGCGCGATCATCGCGGACGCCGTGTCGATCGACAGGCGCTCAGCGTTACCCACCCTCACCGAGCGCGACTGGGGCGCAGCCGAGGGACTCACCTTCGAGGGGTGCGTGGAGCGCTGGCCGCTGATGGGGCAGGTGGACGAGTTCGCAGCACGCGAGCTCATTCCCGGTGCTGAGCCGGGGTCGCTGGTGGTCGAACGCGGACGATACGCGATCTCGACGCTGGTCGACCAGTTCCCCGAGGCACAGGCTATCTGCGCGACCCATGGCACCGTGCTGCGCATGACCATGAACGATGTCTTCGGCGGGCAGATCGGCTTCATCCCCAACACCGGCATCGTCGTCATCGACGCCTGGCGCGAAGACGGGGCGGTATGCGCCGAGTTGATCGCCAAGAGTTGGGACTGAGCGCCCCCTGATCGCACGCCCGCGTCCGGGAGCCGGATCAGCCGCGGCGGGCCCAGGTGGCGTCGGTGGTGGTCGTCCGGATGCTCAGCAGCTTGTCGGTGGCACACATGAACAGGGTGCGGCCGTCGTGGCCGCCCCAGCAGAGGTTGGCGACCCGGACCGGCGTTGTGATGCGTCCGATCTCGGTGCCGTCCGGCTCGAAGACCCGCACACCATCGCCAGCGGACGACCAGATGCGTCCTTCGCAGTCGACCTTCATGCCGTCGGGCACCTCGTTGTCGATCTCGATGATCGTGCGGCCCCACTTGGCGAGCCGGCCGTCGATCACGTCGTAGGCGCGGATATGGCGTCCAGGGCCGTCCTCACCACCCGAGTTCGACGAATCGCAGATATAGAGCACCGACTCGTCCGGCGAGAACGCCAGCCCGTTCGGGGCGATTACATCGGTCACCACCGGCCAGAGCATCCCGGTCAACTCGTCGAAGCGGAAGACCCAGCGGTCCCCGTATTCACGCTCCCCGGGGTATCCCTCACCGGGCATCTCAAGACCGTAGGCGGGGTCGGAGAACCAGATCGCTCCGTCGGATGCCACGACGACATCGTTGGGCGAATTCAGCCGGACGCCCCCGAAGTGATCCACCAAGACCGTGACCTCACCGGTGGCCGCACTGCGGCGCTGGATGGCGCGCCGGCCATGGCTGCACTCGACTATGTCGCCATTGCGATCGATCGCGCGTCCGTTGGTGAACTCGACGTTGCTGGCGAACACAGACAACTCCTGGTCGTGCTCCGACCAGGCCATGATGGCGTTGTTGCGGATGTCGCTGAAGATGCAGGCCTGCCGGTCGGCAAGCCAAAGCGGTCCCTCGGTCCAGCTCATGCCCTCGCCGAGTATCTTGAACTCGGCTCCGGGTTCGATCAGATCAGAGAATCTCGTCATCAGCGGATGCCGCCTTCCATTTGCCGTCCTCGGGAACGGTTTCGCGAATCTTGGCCAGCGGGATCAAACCGAGGAGGCAGATGACCGCCAGCATGACGTAGTGCGCAGTGAAGCCGAAATGATCAATGACCATACCCTGAACCATGGCTGCGAAGACGCCGGAGACGCCGAGAGCGATGCCGATCATCAGGCCCATCGCGGTGCCGGCCGAGCGCGGCAGCGAGTCGATCAGCAGCGCATAGACAACGGGGAACGGAGCATTGCGCACCAGGCCCCACAGGATCAGCACGACCCAGGCCATCGTCAGGGAGCTCAGCGGGATGAACAGGAGGATCATGACGGCCCAGCCGATGACCAGGAAGCGCAGCGCGAATTTGCGGCCGGTGCGGTCGGACGCCCAGCCCCAGCCGACCTGGCCGATCCAGCCGGTCAGACCCGATGCACCGGAGACCAGCGCCGCTTGGGTCAACGAGATTCCGTGCTGAGTCAGTTGCACGGTCAAGAACGTGACCGCGCCGCTTTCCGCCCAGAGGAAGAGGAAGATCAACGCCATGCAGAGCAGGGCGTTGCGGCTCTTCAGCACCTCTTTGATCGGGCCCATCATGTCGCCGGGAGACCTGACCGACAGCTCCTGGGTGGGGCGGGTCAGACCGTGGTCGTCGATCCAGTCATAGACATTCTGCTGATGCTTCTTGGTACCGATGACGGCCTGAGCGATCATGATCGGAATGCCGATCAGCGGGATGACCAGGAACGCCTCGCGCCAACCGCTGACACCGAGCACCAGCGCGATCAAGGCGCCGGTGGCGAACTGACCGAGCGGGAAGCCGGTGTGGTGGACACCGACCGCGAAGCCGCGGTACTCGCGAGGCCACCACTCGCCGACGAGAGCGACGTTGACCGGTTCGGATCCGCCGCGACTGATGCCCATCGGAATACGCAGCAGGAGGAACGAGAGGAAAGCACCGGAAAACCCGAAGGTCAGCGCGCCGCCCAGCGTGCCGAGTGCCATCGCGATGATCCAGGTCCAGGTGCGCCGGTAGCCTGATCCGATGCGGTCGGCGATCCAGCCGAAGAAGATCGCTCCGAGGATCGTGCCTGCGAAGAAGACCGAGTTGATCATGCCCGCTTGGGCGTTCGTCAAACCGAACTCGTCGACGATCGCCGGCAGCACCGCCGGCAGGATCCCGCCGTCGATGGCGGTCATCAGGATCGCGAGGGTGGTGACCAGGAGGATCAGCCAACTGGTGCCCGGGGCGTGCGGGAGCAGGGACGCCTTCTTGGCGGGTTCTTCTCCTGGCTGGCGGAATTCATCATTCGGTGTTTGTGGCTCGACGCTCACGGGTCACCTCCGGGGCTGAAGCTTGGCGTCCGTGCCAAGCCGATCCTATGCAATAGACGATCTACGACGATCGCTGTCTTTGCACGCTAGACCCATTGCCAAGTACCGTCAAGAGGGACTATTCCCAGCAGGCAGGATGGTTGCATGGACTTGATCATTGATGAAGGCGGACGAGCCCGCCCCAGCTGGGCGGTATCCAGCCCCGGCTACCTGCAGTACTACGACACCGAGTGGGGCATGCCGGTGCGCGACGAGCGCGGGCTCTTCGAGCGGCTGAGCCTGGAGGCGTTCCAGTGCGGGCTCAGCTGGGCCACGATCCTGGCCAAACGCGAGCGCTTCCGCGAGGTCTTCGCCGGCTTCGATCCGGACGAGGTCGCCACCTTCACCGAAGCCGACGTGCAACGACTGATGGCCGATGCGGGCATCGTCCGTAATCGTCGCAAGATCGAAGCCACCATCGGCAACGCCCGGGCGACCATCGACCTGCGGCCCGACGGCGGGCTAGTGCAGCTCATCTGGTCACATCTGCCGCAAAGCACCCCGGCACCGCAGACGATGGACGAGATCCGCGCCGTCTGCGACGAATCCGTGGCACTCAGCAAAGCAATGAAGAAGCGCGGGTTCCGATTCGTCGGACCCACCACGGTCTATGCGCTGATGCAGGCGATCGGCATGGTGGACGACCATCTGGTCGGCTCTTGGCGGCGCGGCTCGTCCGGTGTGTTCGGGTCGGACGGCCGAGCGCTCCCGCAGGGCTGAGGATCTCAGGCGGTGGCTTTGGCGACGGCCTGATCGATCTGGTCGGGGCTGAGCACTCCCACTCGGGTCTCGCGCACCACCCCATCGGGGTCGACGAAGTAGTGTGCCGGTACCCCGAGCACGCCATAGGCCTGAGCCAGCGCGGTCTGCTCGTCCGGCAATTGCGTGAACGACAATCCAAGACGCTCGGCATAGGGCTGGACGGCCGAACCGGACTCGCCGACGTAGACGGCGATCACCGCCACGTCGTCCCCGGATTGCTCATGGAAGGCTTCGACGTCGGGGATTTCGGCTCGGCACGCCGTGCACCAGGTGGCCATGAAGACCAGCCATACCGGGCGCCCGTGCAACTCGTCCAACGAGATCTGGCTGCCGTCCAGAGCGGTCGCGGTGAACCCGGGGGCTGGCTGACCCACCACGGGAGCCGACGCCGCAGCCTGCACATCCACCTTCGACACCGCGGACGATTCCCCCGCGCTCCCGGTCTGGTCGCCGGGCCGCATCACCAGCCACGCACCGATCACCACCGCCAGCGCGGTGACCCCCAGCACGACGACGTTGCCCATCCGGCTGCCGCGCAGTCGCGCCCTCCAGTCGGGTTCGGCGACGGTCGGTGGCTCAGGCATACGAGTGCATCCCGCCGAAGAAGAGGTTGCCGAAGTAGGTGAAGATGATCGCTGCGAATCCCAGCACGAGCAGCCAGGCGGCCCGCTTGCCGCGCCAGCCGCCCACCACCCGCGCGTGCAGATAGGCGCCATAGATCAGCCAGGTGACCAGGGCTGCGGTCTCTTTCGGGTCCCATGACCAGTAGCGTCCCCAGGCGACATTGGCCCACACCGAACCGAGGATGATCATGATCGTCAGCATCGGGAAGGTGATGATCACGGCCTTGTAGCCGAGGTCGTCCAAGGTGTCGAGCTTCGGCCAGCCACTCCACTTGATGTGCGGGCCGAGCAGGTACATCACTGCCGCGCCGAATGCGATGACTGCGGCCCCATAGGCAAGTGCGGCGGTGAAGACATGCAGAGTCAGCAGCGGGCTGTTCTGCAGCGCGGGCATCAGCGGGCTCGCCGCGTACGACAGCGTCGATGCGTAGAGCAGCATCGCCAGGATCACCGGCAGCACCACCACGGCCAGCGTCCGCACCCGGTAGCGGTGTTCGAAGTAGACCAATGCCAAGATCATGCCCCAGCTGAAGGAGACGGCGAACTCGTAGTGGTTGGCGAACGGCGCATGACCGGTGGCCAAGAACCTCGCCAGCAGCGATCCGGTGAGCAAGATCAGCGCGCCTTGAGTGAATTTGCCGCCGTACCAGGCGACTCCGCGTCCACCCGAGGACGACGTGCGGCCGGGTCGCGCGGTGATCTGGTCGCCGGCCGCCGCCACCGGCCTGCGTGGTTCAGCGGACCCGGCGGCCGCGCCCGCCCCCACTTTCACCGTCGCGGGCACGCTTTTGGGCTTGACGGCGCGGGCGGCCAGCAGCGCCACCACGTAGGCGACTACGGCGAAGACCACCAGCACCGTGGTGGCCACTAGCAGCGCCTGGGAGATCTCAAGCATCGGGCTGATCCCTTTCTTCCGTCGGCATTTCTTGGGCTGACAAGACGCCTGCGAGGCCGGCACCGACCTCGGCGAATTGACGGGCGAAGCCCGGATCCTCGCGATCTGGCGAGGCCAGTTGCACCAGCGAGCCGCCATCGGCCACCGGCGTCACCCGGATCCAGATGCGGTGATGGCGGAAGAACATCGTCGAGCAGGTCCCGATGATCAGCAGCAAGAAGCCGAACCAGACGATGCCGGTGCCCGGATCGCGTTTGACGAGCAGGCCGGTGAACTGCTGTTCGCGTTCGAAGGTGAATCTCAGGCCGTCGACCTCGACCGAGCCCGACTGATCGAGCACGGCCGTGCCGAGCGGCGTGTCGCTGTCGGCCGGGTAAACCTCGATCCGCATCTGACCAGGATCGATACCGGTCCCGGTTTGTCCGGACGCGGAGCCGATCACGAAGAGCTCCTGGTCGCGACCGGGTACGTCGATCACCCCGTAGCTCAGCGAGCCGTCCTTGGTCGTCCACTCCAGGGGCACTCCGCCGTCGAAGAGCAGCTGACCGGAGCTATCGGCGATCTGCATGACAGCGGCGATCCCGAAGTAGGCCTGATGGAACATCACCCCGTCGTACTTGAGTGGCTCGTTGACCCGGATGTCCTGGCGGGCAACCTGCTGCCCATCGGCATAGAGCACCAGGTCGGTGACGTAGTCCTTGGGGCTGCCGTCCTCGTAGTAGCTGTCGGAGAATGACTTGGCCTCGGCGACCAGCCCCGTATCGTGTCCGACCTCGGTGGGGTGCCCGATGGTCAAGGTGAACTGCTCATCGCGGAATCCGGTCAGCGAGCTGACCACGAAGCCGGCCATGATCACCACGAACGCGGTGTGCGCGACGACCGTGCCGAACGGTGCCAGATGCCATCTGTCGGTGTAGAGGTTCTCGCCCGGTCCACGATCGTCGGCGATCACCCTGACGTGTTTGGCCTTCGCGTCCGCTCTGATCGCTTCGACGGCCTCGGCGCTCGACCGCGGGGTGGTGAACTGATCGTTGAGCCGAGCGCGCCGGAAGAACTCTGCTGTGACCTTGGTGTGCGGGTGGAATGCGGTCTGCATCAGCACCGGAATGCGGTGGGTGGTGCAAGCGATGATGCTGAGCGCCAGCAGGCCCATCACGACCAGGAAGATCGGCGAACTGAAGACGCTGAACAGGCCGGCGGTGTTCAAAATGCCGGTCCAACCGCCATAGGTCGGGCGAACCGAGGCCAGCCAGGCGTCGAGCGATGCGGGGTCGCCGCGCACACCGGCCGGTATCTGGGGGAAGAGCACCCCGAACAGGGCGAGCAGTCCGGACGCGAGGATCAGCGCCAGCCCGAACTTCTTGTTATAGAAGAACGCGTAGACCGCGTGCAGCGCCTGACGGCCGGACACACCGGTGGAGCTGTCCAGGCCGTCGACCGGCTCGTCGGTCATCCCCGGACGAGAACGGTTGCGCGTATCGAGGCTCATGATTGCTCCTTCAGATGCCGATTCCGGGGATGACGCCGGCCAGCCGGGCGAAGAGATTGGTGATCATCAAGAAGCCGATCAGCATCAGCATTCCACCGCTGAGCATCGAGACCGCGACATGATGCCTGGTGAACCAGGCGAGTCGCCCATTGGCCCGGACGACGCCGAGCGCCACCAGGATCAACGGCAGCCCGAGGCCGAGGCAGTAGGCGAGCATCAACGCGATGCCTCGTCCGCTGGTCGAACTCACCGTCGCGAGGGCCAGGATCCCGCCGAGCACCGGTCCGATGCACGGCGTCCAGCCGGCACCGAAGATCAGGCCCATCAGGCCCGAGCGCAGCGCCCCGGCACCCTGACTTCTCGCAGGCATCGGCAGCCGGGCAACCCGGTTCAGCAGGCCGATGTCGATCAGCCCCGCCAGCTGCAGTCCCATCACGATCAGCAGCGCGCCACCGGCGATCCGCAGCACCCCGGTCGCAGACCCCACAGAGCGCCCGATCAGCCCGATGGACGCCCACAAGGCGATGAAGACCAGGCTGAATCCGGCGACGAAGCTGAGCGTGTTGCCCAACGCCGAGCGTTTCGAGACCGCCGATCCCGGAGCCGCTCCGATCAGCTGCCCGACGAAGGCGGGCACGATCGGCAAGAAACAGGGCGAGGCGAACGACACCACGCCTGCCAGCAGGGCCAGCGGAATCGTGACCTCCATCTCACGGACCCGTGCTCGGGGTCGGGGACGCGGCGCGAGCGCGCTCCAGATGGGCTTTCGCCGTGGCCGCCAGATCGGAATCCGGATCGAGTTCGATGACCTTGCCCCACGCCTGCTCGGCTTGGGCGTAGTCGGGTGGTGTCATGGCCATGAAGAGGAACCCCAGGTTGAACCAGGGTGCGGGATTGTCGGGCGCGACCTGGGTGGCACGCTGCCAGTACTGCTCGGCCTGCTCGTCCTGGTTGAGATTGAACTCGGCAACACCGATCGCCAGCAGGGTGTCGAGGTCGTCCGGGGTGAGCTGCAGGATCTGCTCGAGTTGCTCGATAGCATCCTGGTAGCGCCCGGCGCCCATCAGGAGGTCGGCCAGTTGCTGGCGGGGTGCGATGGCCGACGGGTCGGCCTCTATCTGCTTCTTGAGCGCAGCGACCTGTTCTTCGTCGACCTGCACGAAGGTGCTGAGCTCGCTGGGCAGCGCTGAACTGCTCGTCTGGCTGTGCGCGGAGGCCACCTCGTCATTGCTCAGGCCGTGCTGCTGGATGATGATCACGATCGCCGCCGCCAGCAGCATGACCAGCACCAGGTTGATCGTGCTGATGCCGCCCACCTTGCCGGGGCCGGACGACCGGTTCCTCCGGCCGGTACCCCGAGCAGCGGCAGAGGCGGAGACAGAGGTAATGACAGCATCGTCGTCGGGTGCCGGTTGGTCGAAGTCGTCGGCGAACGCTTCGACACCGACGGCGTCGTCGTCTGGCGCCTCAGCGACCTCGCTGTCGATCAGCGCGAGCTGATCGTCGGCCCAGCCTTTGAGGTTTTCGGGGGCGGAGGCGAGAAAGCGCGCCAGTTCCCCGGCGTCGACTGCGGCCGGGGAACTGGCGGGCGTTTCACGAAGCTCGGGCACTCCTCACTTCCTCATTCTCAGCGCTGTCAGCGGGTCGGGGTCGGCGATGCGCTGCTCACCGGTCCACTTGCGAGGCCGACGTCCACGCCGCGTAGCGCCAGCTGACCCTTGCGCGAGTAGTCGGTCGCCTGATTCAGGATCGAGATCGAGTACGCCGGAGCGTGGAAGCCCTTGGAGTTCTCCGAGATCGTGTAGTCGATCATGAAGGATGCGCGTCGCTGGTAGTCGCGAGCGATCGTCAGCTGTTCCTCGGTGGCGGTGCCGTCCTTGGCCGCAGCCTCCAGGTCGGCGATGAACTCGTCGAAGGCCGCGAACGAGATGTCCTGGGCCTCGTACCAGCGGTTCTGGATCGTGTCGACCCGTTCCTTCATCTCGGTTGCGGTCGAGTGATGGCAGGTCAGGCAGCTGGCGTTGATGGACGCCTCGCTTTCCATCGGGCTCGTCACATCGTGGTTGCTGACCTTCGCCGCGCCATCGCGCTGATAGGCCATATGGCAATCCGCGCAGGTCACACCGTTGTCGGCATGGATGCCCTGGCTCCAGGTTTCGAAGTCGGGATGCTGAGCCTTCAGCACCGGTGCCCCGGTGTCGGCGTGCACGAAGTCGGTCCAGCCGATCTCGTCGTAATACGCGATGGCGTCTTGAACCGTCAGACCGTTGTCCCAGGGGAAGGTCAGCGTCTTCTCATCGCCGGCGAAGTAGTACTCGACGTGGCACTGCGCGCAGACGTAGGCCCGCATCTCCTGGGTGCTGGCATCCCGGTTGACGTCGTAGTCAGCGACGCCCTCGCTGGCCTTCAACTCCTTCATGCCCTCGATGAACGCCGGGCGGGTGATTCGCAGCTGCATGGTCTGCGGATCGTGGCAGTCGATGCAGGCAATCGGTCCGCTGGCATGCTGAACGGCCTCGGCGTACGGAAGTTTGTTCATCGCTGCCCAGCCGGCCATCTGGTCGCCATCGCCGAGTTCGTCCATGACCTCCGGTAGGGAGGCATGGCAGTTCAGGCAGGCACCCGGCTGCTTGAACTCGAGCATCCGGCGGGTGAACTGCTGATCGGTGAGCATGAATTCGTGGCCGCGGGGCTCGCGGTAGTCGACGGCGAACGCATAGCCCTGCCACATGTTCACCAGCCGAGGGTAGGTCTCCAGCTTGGACTGCGTGACGAACAGCCGCGGGTCTGCCTCGGTCGGCTCGCGCGCGACCAGTTCGTCCTCGTTGATCTCGCCGGTGCGCAGGTACGCCTCGTACTGCAGCGGATAGTTCTGACCCCAGACCGCCGGATCGTAGGTCGTGTCGGTAATTTCGACGACCTGGGTGAAAGGCTGCTTGGCTTCCTGCTTATGGGTGAAGATCGTCGTCAGCAGCCAGGTCAGGCCGGCTGCGGCGATCATGCAGACGATGAGCACCACGATGGGCACCCACCGCTTACGGGGGCCCGTCCAGGTGGTCGGCTGATTCGGCTCGCCAGCAGCCGGGGTGGTGGGGTCGGTCTTGTCGGTACTCATCGGTTCACCTCATGTGTCCCACGCCGTCGTGGCAGCGGATGCACGACACGGTTTCGCCCGTGTGGTTCGAGCTGTTGGAGATCTGGTCGACGAAGTCGCCGTGGCAGTAGACGCAGGCTGCCTCGGTGACTGCCTTGTTGTGTTCGCGGATCTGGATGTTCTCGGGGTAGTTCTGCAGCGTGAACTTCAGCGAGTGCGAGAAGCCGTTCTCGGCCTTGTTCGCGTATTTGGCGATCAGGTTGTGGTGGGGTGCGTGGCAGTCGTTGCAGGTCGCCACGTTTGCATGGCTGCCCTTCTGCCAGCCCTCGTACTCCTCGTTCATCGCGTGACAACCGGCACAGGTCGCCGGGTCGTTTCCGAAGTACTTGGTGAAGCCCGCGAAATACATGGTGAATACGCCGACGCCAAGAATCACACCGATCAGGGCGGCCAGGCCGATACCGGTCCAGCCGGTGAACGCGCCGGTGAAGCCACGCCACATGCGTTTCAAAAGCGCCACCGTTCACACCCCCTCGGCCTCGTCGTCGACGGATCTGCGCTTGTCATGCTGGGCTACGGTGCCCCTCACAGTTTTTCTATGTCCGTCCATCCTTGCATCACAGATTTTTCACAGTGACCGGTAGAAAAAGGGATTTAGGTTAGGGCGACCTTATCTTCTGGACTGGCGTGGCAGATCCCGTCGTCCACTCATCGATCTCTCGCAACCCACGGACGAACGCCGACCTCAGACGTCCACCATTGGCCGCCGTCGGCTGCCATCGCGCAGGAGATGAGACGATCGACGACATGAGCGTGCGCATGTCGAAACGCGGTGATGTCGAACCGTTCTACGCGATGGAGCTGCTGAAACTCGCCAATATCAAGCGGGCGGAGGGGTCCGGCGTCATCTCGCTGTGCCTTGGCCAGCCCTGTGATGGCGCTCCTACGCCGGTGCGCGATGCCGCCGCACGCGCGCTGGCCGGCGGCCAGCGGCTCGGCTACACCGACGCGAACGGGCTACCCGAACTGCGGGAGCGGATCGCCGAACACTATCTCGCCCAATACGGCGTCGACCTCGATCCCGGACGAGTGTTGGTCACCACAGGCTCGTCCGCAGCGTTCACCGCGATCATCCTGGCCGCGTTCGACCACGGCGACGAGGTCGCCATGGCGCGGCCCGGCTATCCGGCCTACCGCAATGTGCTGCGGGCGCAGGGTTGCCTGGTCACCGAGATCGATTGCGGACCCGAGACGGGCTTCCAGCCCACCGTCGAGATGCTGGACGCGCTGCCCGCGCCGCCGGCCGGGCTGGTGATTGCCTCGCCCTCGAATCCCACCGGGACGATCATCGATCCCGAGCAACTCACCGCCATCGCGCGCTGGTGCGACGAGCACGGCACCCTGCTGATCTCGGACGAGATCTACCACGGCATCACGTTCGGCGCCGCGACCGCTTCGGTGCTGCAGTCCTCGCGCAATAACGTCGCGGTCGGCTCGTTCAGCAAGTACTACTGCATGACCGGTTGGCGAATCGGCTGGCTGGTGGTGCCGGACGACCTCGCGCGGCGGGTCGAACTGCTGCTCGGCAACCTGAACCTATCGACGCCGACACTGTCGCAGCTGGCCGCGACCCACGCCTTCAGCGCAGCGGCCAAGCCCGAACTCGAGGCCCACGTCGCCAGGTACCGGCACAATCGCGATCTCGTGTTGCGCCGGCTGCCGGCGATCGGGGTGACCGACGTCGTGACGCCCGACGGCGCCTTCTACGTCTATCCGGATGTCTCGCATCTGACCGATGATTCGCTGGCCTGGTGCCTGAAGGTGCTGGACGAAACGGCGGTCACGCTGACGCCGGGAATCGATTTCGCGCCGGTTCGTCCGGGCGTCAGCTCGCCTGCCGACGGCACGCGGTTCATCCGGATCAGCACGGCCGGGCCGTCCGATGAGATCGAGGAGGCCTTCGACCGGTTGGCCGCCTGGGTCTAGGCGCGGATCAGCCGATCTCCACATGTCGCGCGGCTGGGGTTGCGGTTGTGGTCGCCGCCGTTCGCCGAACCAATAGGCTCTCTTACCGGCGACCAAAACCGCAGGTCGACCCTTGCTGCGCGGCAGGGGTTGCGACTTTGGTTGCGACGCTGGCCCCGAAAATATGCTCCGTCTTCGGGCAGCCAAGACCGCGCCGAGAGGCCGGAAACTCTAGATCGTCCGCAAGAGTTCCTGGAGCACCGCGCCCTGGCTGAGTTCCGGCTGTTTGGCGCCGACCAGCAGCGTCACGGTGGGTTTGTCGGCCATCCGCTTGGCGAACTTGGCGGCCTGGCCCGAGGTCTGAAGCTCGATCCGGTAGCGTTCGGCGAACTCCTCGAAGCGCTCCGGACGATGCCCGTACCAGGTCCGCAGCTCGGTGCTGGGAGCCACGTCGGTGCACCACTCTCCCAGCGCGGCGTGCTCCTTCGAGATGCCGCGCGGCCACAACCGGTCGACCAGCACCCGGTAACCGTCGTCGTCCTCGACCTCGTCGTAGATACGCTTCAACAGGTAAACGGTCATCGCCGACCTCCTTGTTTCTAGGGTGTCACTCAATCATCGGTCACGTGGACGTAGCCGTGGGCTCCCGACTCGGCATCGCTCATTGCATGAGTGACGATCGGGTAGTTGCCCGCTTCGGTGAACACGATCTCGACGAAACCGCCCTGGGCGGGCTGCAGACCGAGGGCCTGCGATCCCCCACCGGTCTGGCCGAAGGCATCGGTTCCCCGTTTGAGGTGGTAGCCGCCCTCCAGATAGACGGTGTCGAACTGGCCGCCGACGATGTGGAAGCTGCTGGCCCGGTTGGGCCCGGCGTCCAGCACCCAGAAGCGGATGCGTTCGCCCACCTTGGCCTCCAGCCTGAACTGGTCGTATTGATAGGCGATGCCG
>NZ_JAVTWX010000120.1:27249-30011 GCF_032229645.1 Brooklawnia sp. | reverse complement strand
GGGCTGTGATCGGGCTGGTGCGTGGAGGCGGGTGATGCCCCCGAGGGGAGCAGGCGATTATCGAGTTCAGTTTGGTAGCTATAGGTGACCAAACTGAACTCGATAAATCGTGATGCCGCCATTACAGCCCGGGACCGTCGATTCGACCGAAGCCGATGATGTGCAGGGCCAGTTCGCCGGTCTCGTCACTGGCGTCCAGGTCGACATTCGCGCGGATCTGCCAGTCATGGTTCTCGTCCGGGTCGTCGATGATCTGACGTACCTGCCACCGGCGGGTATCTCGTCCATCAATGATGAACAGCTGAGGGGCCCGCGCACCGGCCGCAGTGCCCAGCTCGTCATGTTCGTCCCAGTAGTCCCCGAGCGCTTCATCCCAATCGTCGGCGGTGAAACTCACATCGGGATCCTCCGCGTCCAGCGCGGCCAGGCCGTCCACGTCGTCATCGGCCGCGAGCAGCACCCGGCGGAAGATCGCATTGCGCACCAGTGCGGTGAAAGCCCGCGGATTCCCGGTGAGCGGCCGCGGCCGCTCGGCCAGAGCCTGCTCCCGGGCCCCGGCATCGGCGGGGTTGGCGAGCGCCTCCCACTCGTCCACGAGACTGGAGTCGGTGGCCCGGATGAGCTCTCCCAGCCAGGCGATCAGATCGTCCAGCTCCTCGGTGTGGAAGGCGGCCGGAACCGTCTGTCGCAGCGCACGCCAGGCGTCCGAGAGGTACCGCAGCAGCAGTCCTTCGCTGCGTTGCACCTTGTAAAAGGCCACATACTCGGTGAACGTCATGGCCCGCTCGGTCATATCTCGCACGATCGACTTGGGCCGCAGCGGGTGTTCGACGAGCCACGGGTGGGTCTTGGCCATCGCCAGATGAACCGCTGCCAGCTCGTCGGCCAGCGGCTTCGGCCAGCTCACCTCGCCGAGGATCGCCTGCCGCTCCTCATACTCGTAGCCCTCGGCCTTGAGCTCGGCGATCGTCTCGCCCTTGGTCTTCTTCTCCTGGGCGATCAGGATCGCCATCGGATCCTCCAGCGTCGCCTCGATCACACTCACCACATCGAGTGCGTAATCGCCGGCCTGGTCGTCCAGCATCTCGAGCGCGTCCATCGCGAACGCGCTGAGCGGCTGGTTGAGCGCGAAATCGTCCTGCAGATTCGATGCGAGGTTATAGCGTCGCCCACCAGCAGTCGGCTCCGTAGTGCGGACGACCACTCCCGCCTCCAGCAGCGAGCGGCCCAGGGCCAATGCGCGGCGCAGTTGCTTGCGCTGCTGCCCGGCATCCGGAATCGCCTCCCGGACGATCCGGGCGAGCGCGGTCCCGGTCTCCTCGTCGCGATGCAGCAGATTGAGCAGCATCGAGTGGCTGACCTCCAGCCGGGCATGCAGGGTTTCCGGTGCCGAGGCGATCAGCTTCTCGAAAGTGGCCTCGGTGAAGTTGATCTCGCCGGCGGCGGGCTTCTTGCGGCGCACCGACCTGAGCTTCTTCTCGTCGCCGGCGAATTTGGCCAGCACCCGAGCATTCTCAATCTGATACTCCGGGGCTTGCACCACGACATTGCCCACCGGATCGAAGCCCGGACGCCCGGCTCTGCCCGCGATCTGATGGAATTCGCGCGCCCGCAGGACCCGCTGGCGGCGGCCGTCGAACTTGGTGAGCGTGGTGAAAACCACCGTGCGGATCGGGACGTTGATGCCCACGCCCAGGGTGTCGGTGCCACAAATCACCTTCAGCAGGCCCTGCTGAGTAAGCGTCTCCACCAGCCGCCGGTACTTCGGCAGCATCCCCGCATGATGGACGCCGACGCCCGAGCGCAGCATTCGCGACAGGGTGGCGCCGAACCCGCGCGCGAACCGGAAACCACCGATCGCCTCGACGATGGCATGCCGCTGAGCGGTATCGACGAGTTTCATGCTCATCAGACCCTGCGCCTGCTCGGTCGCGGCCGCCTGGCTGGGATGTACCAAGTAAATAGGTGCGCTGCCGGTGTGGACGAGTTCGGTGAGCGTCTCCGGTAGCGGATCAAGTGACCACTTGAAGACCAGTGGCACCGGACGCTCGGCTTGCGCGATGACCTCGGTCGGTCGTCCGGCGCGCTCGGTGAGCTTCGCCGCCAGCTCGGTGACATCGCCCAGGGTGGCGCTCATGAGCATGAACTGCGCCTGTGGTAACTCGCTGGTGGCCACCTGCCAAGCCCAGCCGCGGTCAGGGTCGGCGATGAAGTGATACTCGTCGGCCACCACCATCTGGACGTCGGCTTGGCTGCCCTCGCGCAGTGCGATATTCGCCAGGATCTCCGCGGTGCAGCAGATGATCGGCGCGTCCGGGTTGACCGAGGCGTCCCCGGTGACCATACCGACCAGGTCTGGGCCGAAGTCGTCCACCCAGCTGAAGAACTTCTCGCTGACAAGGGCCTTGATCGGCGCGGTGTAGTAGACCCGACCTCGATTGGCAAGCGTGGCGACATGCGCGGCGGTCGCGATCAGCGACTTGCCGGAGCCAGTCGGGGTCGTGATGATCGTGTTCGCGCCGGCGACGGTCGCCAGCAGTGCATCCGATTGATGGGGGTAGAGCCGCATGCCCTGGCTCGTCGCCCAGCCCTCGAAGGCGCCATAGATATCGTCCGGATCGGGGCGGGGGCCCAACGCGTCGAGGAGGAGCGAAAGGCTGGGTTGTTCGGGCATATGGACGATTCTGTCACCCGCCCGGCGGCTAGGAAAAGCGGCGGGTCTGGGCGGTGGGTCCGACGACAGCGGCTGGTTTGGGCGACAG
>NZ_JAVTWX010000120.1:24875-27149 GCF_032229645.1 Brooklawnia sp. | reverse complement strand
TGCTGAGTGAACCGGGCAACCGTGTGCTGAGTGAACCGGGCAACCGTGTGCTGAGCGAAAGAGCGCGGGAGACGTCTCGCCCGTAGGATGATCCCAGGATCATTGAATTGCACCCCAGCGATTGAGGAGTTCCCGTGGCCAGCAAGCCCGCCGCACCCCAGCCGCAAGCCCCGAACGCTGATGGCAAATTCTCGATCAGCGAAGACTGGCTGGCGTTCACTGTCGGATTGATTCTGTTGGCCCTGTGCCTGGCCGGCATCATCCCGACGGGGCTGATCCCGTGAACGAGAAGACCACCAGCACTCAGGCGGTCGAACCGGCGACCGACACGGCTCCCACACCGGCCGGACGACAGTCCGCAGCCTGGACGATCCTCGGTGTGGCCGTGCTGCTCGGCTTGGGCTACGTCGTCCACTTCCTCACCGAATGGGTGCCCGCGGCCACCAAAGGCACCGGCTTCGGAGCGATCGCGAAATCGATCGAGTTCCCCGTGTACGCGATCCTCGTGGGATTCGCAGCCAACGCGATCCTCTCGTTACTTGGGGTGCGGAAGAAGATGTCGAAGGCCTTCCGAACCGAGTTCTTGATCAAGACCGGCCTGGTGCTACTCGGCGCCTCGATCAACTTCACCGTCATCGCCAAAGCCGCGCTGCCCGCCATCGCGCAAGCGGTCCTGCTGATCACCGCGGTCTTCTTGTTCACCTGGTGGTTCTCAGGGCTGCTCGGCCTGGACGACAGACTGCGCGCGCTGCTGAGTTCGGCGATCTCGATCTGCGGCGTCTCGGCAGCGGTCGCGGCCGCCGGGGCCGTGCAAGCAAAGAAGGAGCAACTCGCCTACACGGCATCGCTGGTGATCGTCTTCGCCGTGCCGATGATCTTCCTGCTGCCGTGGGCCTCCGAGCTGCTGGGATTGAGCCCGGCAGTCACCGGAGCCTGGATCGGCGGCAATATCGACACCACGGCCGCAGTCACGGCGGCAGGCACGATGGCCGGCGAGCAGCCGTTGCAGATCGCCACCATCGTCAAAGTCACCCAGAATGCTTTGCTCGGCGTGGTCGCCGTGCTTCTGACGATGTATTTCACCTTCAAAGCCCAGCGCGAAGCAGGCGACACCTCAAGCCCCAAGCTCGTCACCATGTGGCAGAGCTTCCCGAAGTTCGTGCTCGGTTTCTTGATCGCATCGGTCGTGGCGACGGTCTTCGCGTCCAACGCCGACCCCGCCGCCGCCGCGTCGGCGATCGGTGTCGCCAACGATCTACGCACCTGGTTCCTGATCCTGGCTTTCGTCAGCATCGGCCTGGAGTTCAGCTTCGGCTCTTTGAAGGAGGCCGGCTGGAAGCCGGTGCTCGTCTTCGCCGTCGCCACCGTGGTGAACCTGGCCGTCGGTTTGCTGCTCGCCGTCGTGTTGTGGAATGGCTTCAGTTTCTGATCCCGTGGTGCGAGCCCTGCGGCTTTCGATCCATGATTGACGGTGTGACCGCACGTATCGAACTGCCTGCCAGACTCACCGAGATCAAAGCGGTGGTGCTGCTGCCCGCCTGCACCTTGGACGAGGCAGTCGCTCCGATCGAGGTGTTGATCCAGGAAGGCCTACCGATCGTCAGCCTGCCACCCGACTCCCGCGTGGCCCCATTGATGCTTCGCCGCATTTTCGGACGTCGCCTGCTGGTCGGAGCCCATGACCTGCGCACCGGTGAAGATGCGCAGTGGGCGATCGCTCAAGAGACCGCTTTCGCTCTCACGCTGGACGAGGACGCGGGGCTGCGCAGTGAACTCGTTGAGGCCGAGATCCCGCAGTTTCCCAACGCGCTTACCCCAACCGAGGTGGCCAGGGTCTGGAATGTGCCGGAGTCCTCGGCAGTGCAGGTCGTTCCGGCCGGGGCCTTCGGTACGGGGTATGCGGCGCAGTTGGCCGCGCTGGTACCACAGGCTCGGTTGGTCGTCCGTGGGGCTGATACTCGGCACGAGGTCGAGGCATGGCTGCGTGCCGGTGCATCCGCAGCTTGCCTGGGGGACCGCCTGACGTCGGACGCATTCCGTCGCGGCGATCTTGGCGCGCTTCGCTCGCGAGTCCGTCCGATTGTGGACATCTTGGCGCGCTTCGCTTAGGGCAGGCCACAGCGGCTGCCGATCTGTACGCTCCGCCGCGCAGCGACTGCCGGAAGTCGCAGCGACTGCCGAATGCTCGCTAGCGGTTGCGATTCGCGGTAGCTGCTGTTCCTCAGCGGGGCCGACGCCGGCCGGCCGCAGACCTCAGCAGCCCACCCCTGCAGC
>NZ_JAVTWX010000120.1:18267-24775 GCF_032229645.1 Brooklawnia sp. | reverse complement strand
CCTCAGCGGGGCCGACGCCGGCCGGCCGCAGACCTCAGCAGCCCACCCCTGCAGCCGCCTGCCAAGAACTTTCTTCAGAGATTTCCCAGACAACTTGAGTTCTCCTGAGAAAATCCTTAAGCTGCTTCTCAGGAAGCACGCTAACCACGGGAGTATCAGTGACAGCACGCCGAGCAATTCTCGACCCGGGCACTGAGTTCGACGACACCATTGCCGCTGCATTCGCCGAATCGTCCGCCCGTCGAGGGGTCACCGAAGGGCCCAGCATCGTCGATGATGCACCGGTCAGCGTAGCCGCTGCGCGGCGGGCGATCTCGGCACCCATCAACTTTGAGCCGGACGACGCCCTCGTCGGCACCCGGCAGCTGCCCAAGATCACTGCCACAGTCTCAGCGAATACCGCAGTCAAGGGCCAGCGGCTCCGCCGGGGGCTCTTCGGTGCCGCCGCCGTCGCCACCGCGTCTGCGATACTCATCGTCCCAAGTGCGGTCAGCACCGTCACCGCGCAACCGTTGCCGACCAGCGAGACCCCGATCTCGCGCAGCCTTGATCGCAACGAGATCGCGGTCAACCCGGTTGAACTGGCGAACACCAAGGCATCTGCCGAGGCGGAGGCCGCCCGCCAGGCCGAAGAAGCCCGCCTGGCCGAAGAGGCTCGTCAGGCAGAGGAAGCCGCCCGGATCGCCGAGGAAGAGCGTGTCGCCGCCGAGCAGGCCGCCGCAGAACAGTCGGCAGCCCAGGCCACCCAACAGACCGGCTCGGGGTCGAGCGCCCAGACAAGTTCATCGAGTTCAACGGTGGCAACCGGTGGCAGTTGCTCATTCGACGGTTCCGGACTCGGACTGACGGCGACGGCGTACTCGACTTTCCAGGCCGTCTGCGCGCAGTTCCCCGGTGTCACCTCCTACGGCGGCTGGCGCAACGCTGCCGATGATCATGGCTCTGGCCAGGCAATTGACATCATGATCAGCGGCGATGCCGGCTGGCAGATCGCTAACTGGCTGGTGGCCAATTCCAGCTCGCTGAACGTCGAATACGTCATCTATCAGCAGAGCATGTGGGGGAGCTGGAGCCCCAGTGCAGGCTTCACCATGATGGAAGATCGCGGTTCGGTCACCGCGAATCATTACGACCACGTGCATGTCACGGTACGCTGACCAAGGCACATCGAAACCTTAAGGATTGATAAATGAGCGCACGAAGGGCACTGCTCGAGCCGGTC
Organism: Brooklawnia sp.; assembly: GCF_032229645.1. Classification (NCBI taxonomy): domain Bacteria; kingdom Bacillati; phylum Actinomycetota; class Actinomycetes; order Propionibacteriales; family Propionibacteriaceae; genus Brooklawnia; species Brooklawnia sp. Next base: position 23,553 of record NZ_JAVTWX010000120.1, on the reverse strand, counting down.
GTCGACATCACGGACAGCGTTGAGCAGTCCTGTGCGCGGCGCGCCCTGTCGACGCCGTCCGTGGAGCTCGTGGACGACACGCTGCTCAGCGTGTCCGCCGTGCGGGCCAGCCGGGCGATCGATGCACCGCTGAGCTTCGAACCGGATGAGCCGCTGACCAGCACCCGCCAGCTGGCCGCCGTCACCGTTGTCACCAAGGCCAAACCGCGCGGCCTGCACTCCCGCCTGCAGCGTGGCCTGATGGGTGCAGCCGCAGTGGCGACAGCCAGCGCAGCGCTCATCGTCCCCAACCTGTCGAGCACGGTGACCGCCGCTGAGCCAGATCTGCTGGACACGGCCCCGATCTCCCGCAGCAGCGACCGCAATCTTCTTGTCGATCCGGTGACCGAGCAGGACGCCCGCCAGGCCGACGAAGCCCGTCAGGCTGAAGAGGCTCGTCAGGCGGAGGAAGCTCGTCAGGCTGAAGAGGCCCGCCAGGCCGAGGAAGCTCGTCAGGCGGAGGAAGCTCGCCAGGCTGAAGAGGCCCGCCAGGCGGAGGAAGCTCGCCAGGCCGAGGCGGCCGCTGCCGCTAGTGCCCAGGCAGCCCAGGCCACCCAGAGTTCCAGCACGAGCACTTCCACCTCATCGTCCGCTACCGACACCGCCGCTATCGCAAGCTCGGCCAGCAGCACCGCTGCGGGCGCCGTCTCGGTGGCGATGGCCCAGGTCGGTGCACCCTACTCCTGGGGGGCAGCCGGACCGAGTTCTTTTGACTGCTCCGGCCTGATGGTCTACTCCTACTCGGCGATGGGTGTCAGCCTGCCGCGTACCAGCGAGGCCATGATGTCTGCGGGCTCGGCCGTCTCGTCGACCTCTGCCCTGCAGCCCGGAGACCTGATCATCTCTTACGGTGGCGGTCACGTCGGGATGTACATCGGCAACGGCCAGATGGTACATGCGGCGGACTACGGCATCGGCGTCATCGTGAGCAGCATCAGCGGCTATGACATCACCGCGATGCGTCGGGTCGCCTGAGCCTGCTCCAAGGACCACACGACGCCAGCGCTTCAGCGCAGCCGCCCAGCGGGAATTTCCCGCTGGGCGGCTCCCATAGGCGGGCGACGAACCCCTAAGCTTGCCGTATGCGTACTCCCGTTGATGCGACTACCGTTCCCGCCTGGGCCGACCTCGCCCGGCTGCATGACGATCTGAATGTTGACTTCCGTGCCTGGTTCGCCGATGATCCGGGTCGCGCCCAGCGCTTCTCGCTCACTGCCGCAGATCTCTATGCCGATCTCTCGAAGAATTACCTGACCGATGAGATCCGTGACGCTCTCGTCCGGCTTGCTGAGCAGGTCGATCTGTCCGGGCATCGCGCCGCCATGTTCGCCGGTGAGCGCATCAACACCACCGAGAACCGCTCCGTGCTGCATACTGCGCTGCGGCTTCCCAGAGATGCGTCACTGGTGGTCGACGGGGTCGACGTCGTCGAGCAGGTGCACGAAGTGCTCGACCGCATGTACGCATTCGCCAGCCAGATCCGTTCGGGTGAGTGGGTGGGCATCACCGGTAAGCAGATCCGCACCGTCATCAATATCGGCATCGGAGGCTCGGATCTGGGCCCGGTGATGGTCTACGAGGCACTCAAGCCTTACCATCAGGCCGGCCTCGAATGCCGCTTCGTCAGCAATATCGATCCGACCGATATCTATGAGGCCACTCACGATGTCGATCCCGAGACCGTGCTGTTCATCGTGGCATCCAAGACCTTCACGACCTTGGAGACCATGACCAACGCCCGGATGGCGAAGAACTGGCTGCTGAACTCGCTCCAGACCGCAGGCATCATCGGCAGCGATGACGATGCCCGGGCCGAGGCCATCCGCCGGCATTTCGTTGCTGTCTCGACGAATCTCGAGAAGGTCGCCGAGTTCGGCATTGACCCGCAGAACGCGTTCGGATTCTGGGATTGGGTCGGCGGGCGTTACTCGGTCGATTCGGCCGTCGGACTGTCGGACATCATTGCGATCGGGCCGGAGAACTGGCAGAGCGTCCTGGCAGGTTTCCATGCCATGGACGAGCACTTCCGCACCGCGGACTTCCACGAGAATCTGCCGGTACTGATGGGCCTACTCAACGTCTGGTACAACAACTTCTACGATGCTCAGTCGCACGCCGTGCTGCCCTACGCGCAGTACCTGCATCGTTTCGCCGCCTACCTGCAACAGCTCACCATGGAGTCCAACGGCAAGCGCACCCGCTGGGACGCCACGCCGGTGAACGTGCAGACCGGTGAGGTCTTCTGGGGCGAGCCCGGTACCAACGGGCAGCATGCCTTCTATCAGCTGATCCATCAGGGCACCAAGGTGATTCCCGCGGACTTCATCACGACCGTGAATCCCGCGCATGCGCTGCGCGAGGGCGGCACGGACGTGCATGCGCTGTTCCTCTCGAATTTCTTCGCGCAGACCGCCGCGCTCGCCTTCGGCAAGACCGCTGATGAGGTGCGTGCGGAGGGCACGGCGGAGGAGATCGTGGAGGCGCGAGTCTTCCCGGGCAACAAGCCGACCACCTCGATCATGACCGCCGAGCTCAGCCCGCGGATCGTCGGTGAGCTGATCGCTCTCTACGAGCACATCACCTTCGTCGAAGGCGTGGTCTGGGGCATCAACTCGTTCGACCAGTGGGGCGTTGAACTGGGCAAGAAGCTCGCCACCCAGATCGCGCCCGCGGTCAGCGGGGACGACGAGGCTCTGGCTCGCCAGGATCCCTCCACCCAGAATCTCATCGGCTTCTACCGCGAGCACCGGCTCTGAGAACTCGGTCCCTCGCCTCCACAGGAGAGTCCGTCCTGCCATCTTGACGACTCACGTAGGGTGGGCGCATGCGCAAACTCTGGCGCGCGCTGCTCGCCCTACTGTTGATCGGCCTGCTCATCGTCGGCGGTCCCTGGGCGGTGATCCATGCACTTGCTATCGGACGTACCTGGACCAGCGCCGACCAGGTTCCCACCCGCGATGTCGGGATGGTGATGGGCGCGGCCACCGTGAACGGCCGGCCATCGGGGTATCTGCAGGCGCGCCTCGATCTGGCGCTGCAGCTGTGGGAGCAAGGCCAGATCAGCGTCTTCATCGTTACCGGAAGTACCGGTGACGATGAGCCGGCCGTGATGCGCAACTATCTTGAGGAGCACGGCGTCGATCCGCTCGACATCGTCGAGGACGAGGGCGGCAATTCGTCCTATTCGTCGTGCGTGCGCGCCAAGGAGATCTTCGGGGTGGACGAACTCACCGTCATCTCGCAGAGCTATCACGTGCCGCGTACGGTGGCGACCTGCCGGATGGTCGGGGTGAACGCGATCGGCGTGGGCGACGAGACGGTCAAGAACGACGCCTGGGGCAGCTATGAGCGTCGCGAGTTGGCCGCCAACATCAAGATGATCTACGACGTCTTGGTGAAGACCGATGTCGGCACCATCTACGACGACCCGTCGGTGCAGGAGGCGCTGGCCCGGCTTGGCAAGTGACCTGGGCTCGTGCGTTAGACTGCCCCGCGCTTTTCACCCGATCCGTTGCCCGCGAACGGGGACGATTCCTGCCGGTATCACCAGAGGTGCGACAATGATCAACATGTCTTCACTGCCGTCGGTTCTCTCGCAACGGATCGAAGCGGTCGCCGGGGCCGATCCGGAACTGCGTCCAGCCACCAAGCCGCAATTCGGACACTTCCAGTCGAATATCGCACTGCGCCTGGCCAAGCAGGAAGGCGCGAAGCCGCGCGATGTCGCGCAGCGCATCGTCGACGCTCTCGGCATCGAGGACCTCTGCGAGACCCCGGAGATCGCAGGGCCCGGCTTCATCAACTTCCGATTGCGTACGGACGTGCTCGCGCGCGCCGTCAACGAGCAACTGGCCGACCCGCAGGCCGGCATCGTCCAGACCGACGACCTGAAAACGGTCGTCATCGACTACTCGTCGCCGAACGTCGCCAAGCAGATGCACGTCGGGCACCTGCGATCCACCATCATCGGCGATTGCTTCAACCGGGTACTGAGCGCGCAGGGACACCACGTCATCGCGCAGAATCACATCGGTGACTGGGGACGCCAGTTCGGCATGCTGATCGAGCAGGTCGTCGATGAAGGACTCGATCTGGGCAGCTTGGATCTGCCCGGGGCCGAGGCACTCTACCGACGGGCCAACGCCCACCTCAACGAGGACGAAGCCTTCGCCGAACGGGCCCGCGAGCGGGTCGTGAAGCTGCAGTCGGGCGATCCTGAGACCAGGACGGCCTGGCAGCGTCTGATCAAGATCTCGCTGGCGGGGTTCAACCGCACCTATCGGCGGATGAATGTGCTGCTCACCGACGACGACGTTGCGGGGGAGTCCACGTACAACGAGTTGCTGGGCCCGGTGGCCGACGATCTGGAAGCCCGGGGCATCGCGGTACGAGACTCCGGCGCCTTGGTGGTCTTCGCCGCCGGCTTCGATGCCCCGGCGATCATCCGCAACTCGGCGGGAGGCTATGGCTACGATGCCACCGATGTAGCGGCGATCCGCCACCGAGTCAACGATTTGGGCGCGCAGCGCATCATCTACGTCACCGATGCCCGTCAGGCGAACCACTTCAGGCTGGTCTTCGCCGTCGCCAAGATGGCCGGCTATCTGCCGGACGACGTTGAGGCCCAGCACGTCGGTTTCGGGATGGTGCTCGGCCCCGGCGGCACTCCGATCAAGACCCGCGACGGGGGCACCGTCACCTTGGAAAGTCTGCTGGACGCGGCGGAGGAGCACGCGTCCCCCGACGTAGCGCTGGCGGCGATCAAGTACGCCGATCTGTCCAACAGCCTTCAGAAGGATTATGTCTTCGACGCCGAGCGAATGACCCAGACAACCGGTGACACCGGCCCCTATCTGCAATACGCGCATTCGCGCTGCGCGGGGATCCTTCGGGAGGCTGCGGCCCGCGACCTGACCTGGAGCCAGGTGGGCGTCCTCAATGAGCCGGCCGAGCAGGAACTCGCCTTGTGGCTGACCCGTTTCGGCGAGAACGTGCAGGTGGTGTCGGACGACCTGACCCCGCACAAGCTGTGTACCTATCTCTTCGAGCTCGCGACCAAGTTCTCGTCGTTCTACGAGAAATGCCCGGTGCTCAAGAGCGACGGCGAGGTGCGGACGTCGCGGTTGGCCTTGGTGGCGGCCACCAAGCAGGTGCTCGCCCGCGGGCTCGACCTGCTCGGCATAGTGGCCCCCGAGCGCATGTGAACTGAGCGTGAGTTACAGGCTGAAGATACCTAGCTCGAACGAA
>NZ_JAVTWX010000120.1:16308-18167 GCF_032229645.1 Brooklawnia sp. | reverse complement strand
CTGCTACGGGCGAGCGTCGGCGGAGGCCGCAGCCACTGCGGCACCGACGATGCCGGCCTGATTGAGCAACTGCGCTGGCACGATCGGAGTATTCAGATCGAGCAACGGCAGGAACTTCTCGTGGCACTTGGAGACACCGCCGCCGACGACGAAGAGGTCCGGCCAGAAGTATCGCTCCATCGTCGTGTAGTACTTCTGCAGCCGCTTGGCCCAGCGCTTGTAGCTGAGATGCTCGATGGCCTTAGCATTGGCGGACGCCTTTGTCTCCGCGTCCTTGCCATCGATCTCGATATGACCGAGTTCTGAGTTCGGGACCAAGACGCCGTCCATGATCAGCGCAGTGCCGATGCCGGTGCCCAGCGTCGTCATGATGACCAGTCCGGGATGGTCCTTCGCCGCTCCGTAGTACACCTCAGCGAGACCGGCGGCGTCGGCATCGTTGACCAGCACAGTATGGCGTCCGAGCCGTTCGCTGAACAGTTCCTCGGCGTTCACCCCGACCCACGATGAATGCAGGTTTGCGATCATCGGAACGGTGCCGTGGACGACTGGCGCAGGCAGCGCGATTCCGATCGGTCCGTCGCCAATTTGATCGACAAAGGCATCGACAACCTGGGCGACCACATCGGCGCATGCTTTGGGGGTCGACTTCTTGGGTGTGGGGATGCGGAGCCGATCCGCGGTGAGCGTGCCGCTATCGAGGTCGACGGGGGCCCCTTTGATGCCGGATCCGCCAATGTCAATGCCGAGTATTGGCTGCGCTGCCGAAGTCATGCGGTAATGCTAGCTGGCAACGCGACTTCGGCGCGAGTCGTTCACTGCACAGACGACGGACTGCAAGAAACAGTGACTGGGACGATAGCATCACGGAGGATCTCGAGTTCGGTGAAGTGCATCGTACTGGGCCGTCAGGGCCCCGGAGGGTCCTTGGCAGAAAGCGAGGACGCCGGATGCAGTTGGCGAGCCCAGAGCTGGTGCGGATAGCCATCGCGCAGTTGTTGCTACTGGTAGGCGCTTGGCTGATGGCCGAGTTGGTGCGTCAGCTGCTCGGGCACCGGGTGAAGGTGTCCGGGTCGGCCATGGTCTTGGTCTCGCTCGTCGCGGTCTGCCTCGGCGTGGCAGTCGTCGGCGTCTTCCTGCCCGGCCGGGAGATGCTCGATCTGCTCACTCTGCTGGTCGTTTTCGGCGTCGACGCGGCGGCGCTGGTGGGGGCGTCCGCAGTTCTGGTACGCATGCAGGCCCGGCAGGAGCCGCCGAGCATTTCCGAACTCGTAGCGGCCGGTGAATCCGACCACGTTGAGTTCAAGTCCTCCGCCCGCTGGAATCTACGCACCGACAAGCGGGACGAGCGGATGGAGTTGGTGATCGCCAAGACGATTGCGGCGTTTTGCAACAGCTCGGGCGGCACGCTGCTCATCGGCGTCGACGACGATGGCCGGCTACTGGGTCTGGGACCCGATTTCACGACGCTGAAGCAGCCGGATCCGGACAGATTCGAGCTGTGGCTACGCGACTTGTTGCAAACCAAGCTGGGTGCCCGGGTGGCAGGGGCCCCCGATGTCGACTTCGAGCAGATTCCGGGCGGCGAATACGTCTGCCGAGTGAGTTGTCCGCCGACGCCGGCACCGGTCTTTCTGCGGTCTGGCAAAGGGTCGGCCGCGACGTCAGAATTGTGGGTGCGGATCGGCAATTCCAGCCGCTGCCTCGGGGTGGACGACGCCATCGGCTATGTCAGTCATCGTTGGCCGGCGCCGCTGTCCACCAACCTGCACGACCGTGTCTCACGGTGGTTGCGGACCCCGGTGGTGGTGACCGCGAAAGAACTGGACGATTGATGCGCTCGGCGAGGGTACGCATCT
>NZ_JAVTWX010000120.1:8752-16208 GCF_032229645.1 Brooklawnia sp. | reverse complement strand
GTGCGCGAAGCGCTGGTGCGGGCCAGCGCCAGTGGGCTGGTCTCTCGCGAAAACAACAAGGGCTTCCGGGTCTCCCCACGTCCTGATGCCAGTCAACTGGACGACCTCTTCGAGGCACGCCTCACCCTCGAGCCAAAGACGGCCTGGCTAGCGGCGGTGCACGTGGATGACGAGTTCCTCGAGAAGCTGCAGGCGACCTGGGATCGCCAGGAGGCGCTAAGCGCAGACGACACCTTCGAGGGCTTCAGGGCGTTTCTGAACGCCGACCACGACTTCCACGAGAACATCGCCCAGGCCGCCGGCAATCACTATCTTGCGGCCGCTCTGGAGGCCATGGGCAGTCACGTGCAGCGCTACCGCTCCTTCGACCAGAACGTGGTGACCGACCGCGAGCAGACGCTCATCGAGCATCGGACGATCATTGAGGCGCTGGCCAATCGCAACGCCGACGCTGCCCAGGCGGCGATGACGCTGCATCTCGCGAACCTGCGGATGCGCGTCCGGCATGAGCGCCAGGCGCAGGCATCCGGGCCCCGGTCGACCGTCCCGGATGAAGGATGATCGTCGATAACGCGGGTGCCGGCGAGATCGCGGGCCGAAGTCGTGTGTTCGGCACCCTCAGGCTTCGTCCAGTGGGCGGCTGCTGGCCAGCAACCGCCGCCGCACCCAGCACGGCCGGACGATCAAGCCTCGCCTGACAAGCTCGCTCAGCACCCATACCCCCAACGCCGTCAGCACCACGATGGTGATCGCGGATGCTTCGATGCCGAACTGACCGCCGCTGAGCCACCCTGGGCCGACCAAGGACGAGCGGACGAAGCCGGCTCCCGTCGTGGAGCTGCCCGAGACGACGATGCCCAATACCGGACCTTGTACGACGTTCCAGGCGAAGTGCAGCCCTATCACCACCCACAGGCTGCGGGTGAACGCATAGAGTGCGGCGAAGAGCACGCCCGCCTCCAATGCGATCCCGACGGCGCCCAAGACGGTCGCCTCCGGGTTGCCCAAGTGCGACGCTCCGAAGACCACGGCGCTGACCGCGATCGCGACCCAGCTGCCCAGGCCGGCCTCGACCAGCCGGAAAAGGATGCCTCGAAACAGGATCTCCTCGGTGACGGCCGCCGAGAAGCCGACCCCCAGCACGGCCATCCAGGGTGAGTAACCGGGATTGAAGCCCTCGATGCGGAAGACGCCCAGCATCGCGAGCAGGCAGGCGCAGGTGGCCATCAGTGTCACGCCGAGCCCAAGTCCGGTGCCCAGGCCGCGCACTGCCCGCGAGCCGGCCAGCTCAAAGATCGGATGTCGCTGCTCGACCAATCGTCCGACCAGCCAATAGGCGATCGCGACACCGACCGCAGCGACGGGGCGCAGCCAATCGAAGGCGCCGAGCAGGCTTTCAGCGGCGGGCTCACCGAGCGAGCTCGTCACCATCAGGGTCGCGAAGGCTACCGCGATACCTCCGACGATCAGGATCGTCCCGAACGCGAGCAGCCGGACGAAGACGTTGAATCGCCGGCTGTGGAACTGCGGATAGGGCCTGGCCGGCTGGTCGGGCGGCAGCAGATCGAGGCCGCGCAACGGGGCGGGAATGCCGAGGATCCGCTCTGCCAGCCCGCTCGGGTCTCTACCGGTGGCAGTCGGAGCCATCGCATCGGTCTCGCCGGGGTCCATCGCCGACAGTTTCCCTTCAGTCACTGAAAGATATATGATGTATCAAGTTGGCCGAGGTTGACCAACGATTTCTACCCAAACTGAACCACACATTTGAATCGAGACAACGATGTCCGCTGATCCGATCCCGTACGATCCCAGCCAGCGCTATGAACTGTCTGAGAGCGCGACGAAGAAGGTCTTCAAGCATCTCATTCCCTTCCTGCTGCTGATGTACGTTATCGCGTTTCTGGACCGCAGCAATGTCGGCTTCGCCAAAACGGAATTCGAGGTTGACTTCGGCATTTCCGCTGCTTCCTATGCCTTCGGTGCGGGACTCTTCTTCGTCGGCTATGCCGTCTTCGAGGTCCCGAGCAACATCATGTTGCACAAGGTGGGCGCCAAATGGTGGATGGCCAGGATCATGATCTCGTGGGGCCTGGTGGCCGCCGCATTCTTCTTCGTCTCCGGCCCCATCAGCTTCTATGTGCTGCGGTTCCTGCTCGGCGTCGCCGAAGCAGGCTTCTTCCCCGGCGTGATTTTGTATTTGACCTACTGGGTGCCTGCCCGACATCTCAACCGTGCTCGCGGCATGTTCTATATGGGGCTCGCGCTAGCAGGCATCATCGGCAACCCGATCTCCGGCGGCCTGCTTCAGATGGACGGTGTCTTCGGCTGGCGCGGCATCCAGTGGATGTTCCTCGTCGAAGGTCTGGTCGCCACCGCCGTCGGCGTCTGGTCGTATTTCTACCTGACCGACAGGCCCCTGCAGGCCCACGGCTGGATGAGCGACGAGGAGCGCCAAGCGCTGCACGACACCATCGAGGCGGAGTCCGCCAGCAAGGCCCAAGGCGAGGCGCCGCACAAGATCTCCGCCGCTCTGATCGACTGGCGGGTCTGGTACTTCTGCGCGATCTACTTCTGCATCCAGATCGCCGTCTACGGCATGACCTTCTTCCTGCCTACGCAGGTTGCCGCCATCACTGGCCAGAAGCTCGGCTTCGCCTCGTCGGTGGTTACCGCCATCCCGTGGGTCTTCGGCCTGATCTCGGTGCTCTATTTCCCGGGCCTGGCCGACCGTACCCGAAAACAGCATCTGATCGGCACCGTGCTGTTGATCGTTGCCGGTATCGGGCTTGGTATTTCCGGCATCTTCGCCGACCATGCTGTACTGGCGATCTCCGGGCTCTGCTTCGCGGCGATCGGTTTCGTCGGCATGCAGGCCATCTTCTGGTCGCTGCCCACCGAGTACCTGACCGGCGTCGCTGCGGCGACCGGAATCGGCCTGGTGAATTCGATCGGCAATCTCGGCGGCTTCGTGGCACCGAACCTGCGCACCTGGGCCGAGACGCAGTGGGGCGATGCGGCAGGCCTGATCACGCTCGGTCTGGCGTCGATCCTCGCCGGCATCCTGTTCGGAGTCACCAAGATGTTCCCGAAGGCCAACGACATCGAGGCCGGCCGTATCGAGGGCATCGATCCCGCGCTGACCGCGCGCTGATCGTCGGCTGGAGGGTCCTTATCGACGGGCGCGCGCGTCAGGCCCTCATCCCGTCCCGGAGTTTCGACGTCTCCGGGACGGGATTCGTCCGTTCATCGGCGGGCCAGCAGAGAAGATGAGCCGACCCTGGAATAACCCCAGGGCTGGCATAGTTGAGCCAGGTGGACTCAAGTTCGAAGTTGAGTGCGTTAGACTCATGGTCGTGGCGCGGCTGGACCGAACATGCGTCGCGAACAGAACTTAGCTGAAGGAACAGGCAGTGTCCCATCCGGGACGCAACAGGAGGAAATACAACATGGCTCGTGCAGTTGGCATCGACCTCGGCACCACGAACTCGGTTGTCGCGGTGCTGGAAGGTGGCGAACCCACCGTTATCCCCAACGCCGAAGGCTCGCGCACCACGCCGTCGGTGGTGGCGTTCACCAAGGGAGGTGAAGTTCTCGTCGGGGAGGTCGCCAAGCGGCAGGCCGTGACCAACCCCGACCGGACGATCCGCTCCGTGAAGCGTCATATGGGCACCAGTTGGTCCACTCAGATCGACGGCAAGGATTATCGGCCCCAGCAAATCAGCGGTTTCGTGCTGCAGAAGCTGAAGAGGGATGCCGAGGCCTACCTCGGCGAGACCATCACCAATGCGGTCATCACCGTTCCCGCCTACTTCGGCGATGCCGAGCGTCAGGCGACCAAGGAAGCAGGGGAGATCGCCGGCCTGACCGTCGACCGGATCATCAACGAGCCCACCGCCGCTGCGCTGGCGTACGGCCTTGACAAGGCCGACCAGGAGCAGACCGTGCTGGTCTTCGACCTCGGTGGCGGCACCTTCGACGTGTCGCTGCTCGATATCAGCGAAGGCGTCTTCGAGGTCAAGGCGACCAAGGGCGACCCGCGGCTGGGTGGCGACGACTGGGATCAGCGCGTCATCGACTGGCTGGTCACCCAGTTCAAGAACAAGACCGGCATCGATTTGTCCAAGGACAAGATGGCCGGGCAGCGCCTGAAGGAAGCCGCTGAGCGGGCCAAGATCGAGTTGAGCCAGGTACAGAGCACCGAGATCAACCTGCCTTACATCACGGCGGGCGCCGAAGGTCCGCTGCACCTTGAGGAGAAGCTGACCCGCGCCGAGTTCCAGCGCATGACTCAGGATCTGCTGGATCGCTGCAAGGCGCCGTTCAACGCGGTCGTGTCGGACTCGAAGATCCCGGTCTCCAAGATCGACCAGATCATCCTGGTCGGCGGCTCGACCCGGATGCCCGCCGTGCAGGATCTCGTCCGCGAACTGGCCGGCGGCAAGGAGCCCAACAAGTCGGTCAACCCGGACGAGGTAGTCGCGCTCGGCGCATCCCTGCAGGCCGGTGTGCTGAAGGGCGAGGTCAAGGATGTGCTGCTGCTCGACGTCACCCCGCTGAGCCTCGGCATCGAGACCAAGGGTGGCGTGATGACCAAGATCATCGAGCGCAACACCACGATCCCGACCAAGCGCTCGGAGATCTTCACCACCGCCGAGGACAACCAGCCCTCGGTGATGATCCAGGTCTACCAAGGCGAGCGCCAGTTCGCCCGCGACAACAAGTCGCTGGGCAACTTCGAGTTGACCGGACTGATGCCTGCCCCGCGTGGACTGCCGCAGATCGAGGTCACCTTCGATATCGACGCCAACGGCATCGTGCACGTCTATGCGAAGGACATGGCGACCGGCAAGGAGCAGTCGATGACTGTCACCGGTGGCTCCGCCCTGGGCAAGGACGAGATCGATCAGATGGTCAAGGATGCCGAGGCCAACGAAGAGGCCGACCGCAAGCGTCGCGAGAGCGTCGACCTGCGCAATGAGGCCGATGGGCTGACCTTCCGCACCGAGAAACTACTTGAAGAGAACGGCGACAAGATCCCCGACAACGTCAAGACCCCGGTCACCGAGGCCCTGGCCACGCTGAAGGAGGCCCTGAAGGGCACGGACAACGATGATGAGGTTCGTTCCGCCATGGACGATCTCAACAAGAAGTCGGCGGCGATGGGGCAAGCTGTCTACCAGGCCGCGCAGGCTGAGCAGGCCGCTCAGGCTTCGGCCGGTGCCGAGTCCGAGCAGGACGCCGGCGCAGGCGACGACGACGTGGTGGATGCCGAGATCGTCGATGACGAGAAGAAGGACTGATCATCTATGAGTGAACCCGTAGACCAGGAGGCCATGCCCGACGAGCCAGCCGGTGAGGTGCTCGGCGCGGCCGACCTGATCTCGGATGACGCCGGTCGGGTGGCTCCGGCGGACGCCGGGGCCACCGGTGGCGCCGAGCCCGGCCGGGATGAACAGGTCGATCAGCTCAAGGCCTTGGTAGCCGAGCGCACCGAGGACCTGCAACGCGTCCATGCCGAGTACGTGAACTATAAGAAGCGCGTTGATCGTGACCGTGCGCTGGCCCGGCAAGGCGGCGTCGAGGTGGTCCTGCGCGATTTGCTGCCGGTCTTCGACTCGATCTCGGCAGCAGCCGAGCACGATGAACTGACCGGTGGTTTCAAGCTGACCGCGGACGAGCTGACGAAGGTTGCCAAGTCGTACGGCTTCGAGCCGTTCGGTATCCCCGGCGACGAGTTCGACCCGAGGTTGCACGAGGCATTGATGCAGATGCCCGATCCTGAGGCCACCGAGATGGTCGTCCGTGACGTCATGCAGCAGGGCTACCGGATCAACGATCTGGTGGTGCGCCCGGCTCGCGTGATCGTCTCGGTGCCGGCCGAGTAATCGAGAAGACTGGAAGGGAGGTAGGGCGATGAGCCAGAAGGACTGGATGGAGAAGGATTACTACAAGATCCTCGGTGTTCCCAAAGATGCCAAGCCTGAACAGATCAAGAAGGCGTTCCGCAAGATCGCCCGCGAGAACCATCCTGACCAGCATCCTGGCGACAAGAAGGCCGAGCAGCGCTTCAAGGAGGCCTCCGAGGCCAACGATGTGCTGAGTGATCCGGGCAAGCGCGCCGAGTACGACGAACAGCGCAGCTTGTTCGGGTCGGGCGGCTTCCGCTTCCAGCGTCCGGGGCCCGGTGCCCAGGGCGCGGGCGGCGAGAGCGTCTTCCGCACGAACATGAGCGATCAGGGACTGGGTGATCTGTTCGGCAACCTCTTCGGCCAGTCCGGTGCTGCATCGTCTGGTCGGCGCGCCCAGACTCGTTCGCCACGCCGCGGCGCCGACATCGAGGGCGAAGTCACCATCGGCTTCAATCAGGCCGTCGAGGGGGCCACGGTCGGGGTCCAGATGACCAGTGAGGAGGCCTGCCAGGCCTGTCACGGTACCGGCGCGAAGGCAGGCACCTCACCCAGGGTCTGCCCGACCTGTCAGGGCTCCGGCGTCGAGCCGTCAAGCGCGGGCGGGCTGTTCCAGATGGCCGAGCCGTGCGCCGAATGTCATGGCCGAGGCCTGATCGTGGACGACCCCTGCGAGGTATGCCACGGCAGCGGACGCGCGGCCAGCCGTCACACGATGCAGATCAGGGTGCCGGCCGGTGTCGCGGACGGTCAGAAGATCCGCATCAAAGGCAAGGGTGCAGGCGGCGAGAACGGCGGTTCCCGCGGCGACCTCTACGTGATCGTGCATGTGCGTCCGCACCCGATCTTCGGGCGCAATGGCGACAACATCACCGTCACCGTGCCGGTCACTTTCACCGAGGCAGCTCTTGGAGCCGAGATCGAGGTGCCGACGCTGGGCGGCGGCAGCGTCAAGCTGCGGGTGCCTGCGGGGACCCCGAACGGACGCACCTTCCGGGTGCGCGGCCGTGGCGTCGCCAAGGGCAACGGCGAGAAGGGCGATCTGCTCGTCTCGATCGAGGTGCAGGTGCCCCAGACGCTGACCGACGAGGCCCGGCAGGCGCTACGCACGTTCACCGATGCTGCGCGTCAGTCGAATCCGCGCGCTGATCTGCTCGCGAGCAACCGATGAGTGCCGGCATGCTGCCCGAGGTCATGGACCCGGACGTCCCGATCTTCAGCATTTCGGTGGCGGCTTCGCTCGCCGAGATGCATCCACAAACCCTGCGGCAGTACGACCGGCTCGGACTGGTGGTGGCCAGCCGTACCAAGGGCGGCGGTCGCCGCTATTCGCCTCGCGACATCCAGCGACTGCGGCTGATACAGTCGCTGTCGCAGGCCGACGGCATCAACCTCACCGGGATCCGCCGGATTCTCGCCCTGCAGTCGGAGCTTGAGGAAACCCAGCGCCGGTTGGACGAGCTGACCGACCTGATGCGGCGGTTGATGGAGCAGGAGTCGCGGGGCCCACGGATCTTCTCTGCCGGTTCCACCGGTCACGTCGCGCAGGG
>NZ_JAVTWX010000120.1:0-8652 GCF_032229645.1 Brooklawnia sp. | reverse complement strand
GTGACCGGCTACCTCGCCGGCCGGCGTACGCAAATCGCAGCGGCTACCGCGAATCGCAATGGCTAGTGAAGGTTCGGTAGCCGTGGTTGTTTTGAGTAGCCGCTGTGGATCGGGTGGACATTTCGGTAGCCGACCCGACCGATAGGCTGGACGGGTGAAGCTCCGAGATCACCACGCCTCCTGCCACGGGTCCAATCCGAATCGTCCCGACGGTGGCGAATGGACCCACGCGATGGTGCTGCACGACGGCAGCACGGTCTACGCGGACTCCGCGGCCGAGATCGTCGAAGAGATGATGCCCGGCTACGACTGTCTGGACGCTGCCGAACGCGAGGACGCCCGCTGCCGCCATGCGGCGCGGACTGCGGCGCTCGTCCAGCAGATCCTGATGGACCGCGCCGGTCTGGAAGGTGGCTTCGACGCTGAGGACGCCCATCAAGCGCCGCTGGCGCAGATTCTCAGCACCGACAAGTCGCTCTCGCTGACCCTCGAATTGCCGCAGCACCCCGGCGAGCCGGCCGATTGGCTGCCGAGCGTCCCGCTGGTGCTCTTGGTCAGCAGCTACGCTCCGTTTACCGAGCATCCGCGGATCGGCGGGAACGTCCTGTGGATCGATCCGATGTCCGACGAGAGCTATCTGGCCTCGCTGAACGCCACCGGCGTCTTCAGCTATTGGGCGGCCACCCCTGCCCTCGCCGGCCACGACAACTAGGCTGGTGGACGAGACACCCGCAGAACACAATCCCCAAGACGATATCGACGCCCGGTCGAGTTGATTCGGATCGCGGAAGACGAGAAGGGGCCTGAGCGCAACTGCGCGATCCCCCCAATGAGAGGACGAAAATGAGTTGGCTGGTCACCGGCGGAGCCGGATATATCGGTTCGCATGTCGTACAGGCATTCCTGGATGCTGGGATCGTCCCGGTCGTCGTCGATGATCTGTCGAGCGGGCACGCAGAGTTCGTCCCCGACGGCGTGGCCCTCGTCGAGGGATCGATTCTCGACACCGACCTGGTGACCCGGACGCTGGTCGACCACGGCTGCGAGGGCGTCGTCCATCTGGCCGGCTTCAAATACGCGGGCGTCAGCGTGAGCAGGCCGCTGCACACCTACGACCAGAACGTCACCGGAACCGTCTCGCTGCTACGCGCGATGCGGACAGCAGGCGTACACAACTACGTCTTCTCCAGTTCGGCGTCGGTCTACGGCACCCCGGATGTCGACCAGGTCACCGAGGACACGCCGACCGCTCCCGAGTCGCCCTACGGCCAGACCAAGCTGATCGGCGAGTGGCTGGCGGCAGATGTCGCCAAGATCGATCCGCAGTGGCGCTGGACGAACCTGCGCTACTTCAACGTCGTCGGATCCGGTTCGGATGCCCTCTACGACACCAGTCCGCACAACCTCTTCCCGATCGTCTTCGACGCGCTGCTCGCCGGACGCACGCCCAAGGTCTTCGGCGACGACTACCCGACCCCGGATGGCACCTGCGTACGCGACTATGTGCATGTCGCCGATCTGGCGATCTCGCACGTGGCCGCCGCGAAGGCGATGGCAGCCGGCCAGGATCTGCAGGGCGCCTACAACCTGGGCAGCGGCGATGGATCGAGCGTGGCCCAGATCATGGCGGCCATCGCCCGGGTCACCGGCATCGATTTCGCTCCCCAGATCGCGCCTCGGCGTCCCGGCGATCCGGCCCGGATCGTCGCGAATGGCGATGCGGCGGCCCGCGACCTCGACTGGAAGATGCGTTTCACGCTGGACGAGATGGTTGCTTCAGCCTGGAGCGCCCGCCAGGCTCACTAGCGCTAGCCCTTGGTCAGGTCCCAACTGGCTGACGGCGACGCAGCTACGTGCAGCAGCGAGAGGTCCAGACGGGAGCGCGCGGCGCGCATCCGGTCGAGTTCGCTCATGGCAAGCATCCTGGCGTCGGCTTCGTCCAGATGCCGGCAGACCACATCGACCGGCCCCGGCGTGGTGTGCGCTTGCAGATCGGCCAGCCGAAGCCTGCGCGCGATGATGCCCTGACTGATCCGCACCGACTGCACCCGAGCATGCGGGACGATCGAGGTGCGCTTGCGCAACAGCCCGCCCGCCGCGATCAGCACCCGCTCGTCGAACCCCCACGAGTAGGTCTGGGCGTCCAGCCAGCGCAACCAGCGCGCCCGACGGGGGATCGGATGCATCTCGATCGCGTTCATGGCCAGCCTCGGCCACAGCGCGCCCAAGACGATGCTGACATCGTTGCCCGGACCCACCGGCAGCAGCAGATTCGCGGGCACGTGCTCGCCGGATTCCGACGGCACGCCCAGCACATCGATGCGGACGCGGTACCAGCCCATCGCACGCCACAGCAGCGGCTGACTGATGTCGACGGCTTGCACCCGGTTGCGGGGGATCGTCTGACTGGTCAGCGACGTGAGTCCGGACGCGGTGCGCAGCCCGCCGTCCGGGGTCATCGTGAGAGTGAAGTTCCACTCGTTGCGCAACCGGTTGAGCAGATACGCGCCCATACCGAGCAACCAGGGCAGCAGCAGCGATGTCGATGCCAACGCCAGCGGCGTATCGGTCCAGATCGAGAAGCCGACCACCCCGGTGACCAGGACGAGTATCACCACGGTCGAGTTGGTCACGATCATGGACGCGAGCAGCCTGCCCGGAGGTACGGCGACGATTGCGCGATCGGCCGCCGAGATATCGGAAAAGGCAGTGCCGACCGGCACTCCGGCAGCCGTTGCCACGGTGGTGCGGGTGCCGTGGGCGCGGGTGATCAGATAGTCCCGGAGCTGATAGGCGCGCTTGCGGGAGAGATATTCGATGCTCGCATTCGAGCCGCCGCCGCCCACATCGATGCGTAGCGCGGCCAGCCCGAGCAGCCGGGCGATCAGCGGCTGGGTGACATCGACCGATTGGATCTTGGTGAACGCGATCCGTTCGGAGCGCTGTGAGATGAAGTTGCGTTCGATGCGCACCTGCTCGTCATCGATGATGAAGCTGGTGAATCGCCAGGTGACGTAGCCGGCGATCAGTGAGATCGCCAGGACGGCCGCCAGCAGCCCGGCGGGCACATACCAGTAGTGACCGATCGTGCCCCAGCCGCCACTGGGTGCATCGCGCAACAGATCGGGCGCGTCGCGCACGATGAAATACCCGACGGCGACGATGGCGATCCAGCTCTTGGCAATCGGAGTCAGCGGATGTGGGTGCTCAAGGACCGCCTGGTGGGCCGGCTGAGGCTCGATCGGGGTGCCTGGCTCGCTCACAGCCCGGTCGCCTGCGTCTCGCCGAGTTCGGTGAGCCGGTCGCGCAAGGCTGCCGCGGCCTGCGGATCGAGCCCGGGAATGATCGCGTCCGATTGCGCGGAGGCCGTCACCAATTTGACGGTGGCTACTTTGAACGCCCGCTCGATCGGGCCTGCGGAGATGTGTACCGCCTGCATGCGTCCATAGGGCACGACGGTCAACCGTCGATTGAATAGTCCCGACTTGATGAACAGATCGGTCTCGCGCTCGGCGTAGGCCCACGCTCGGACGATCGCGCCCTGGCGCCAGATCCGCCACACCGCGAGGATGACTATCGCGGCGGCGCTCGCGATCATGCTCCACTGCAGGGCGTCGGGAGCTTGATCGAAGACGATCAGGGTGATGGCCTGCGGCGCGATCACGATCACCGCGAGAAAGAGCCAATTGAGCAGCGACGTCAGCCGCCGTAGTCGGGAGTAACGGGGCGAGACCGGCGTCCAGTTCTCGGTGGGAGGTGCGAACAGGGCGCTCTGCACGGAATCCATCTCAGTTCTTGCCTCGGCGAGGCTTGCTCCAGCTGCGGTGGTTGCTGCCGTAGACGATCACAGTGCCGAGAATCAGATCGCCGGTGAGCGTGATCTTGAGACCGCCGGGTTGCGGCGGGCTGAGCTTCTTGAGCTTGACATCGGACGCGAAGGCGCGCGTCTCGTCGACGACCAGGGTGCCCTCGGGGACCCAGAGCTTCAGGTCACCCATGAAGGAGTTGAGGTCGATGCTGATGTCGCGCGATTCGAAGACCGCCTCACGCAGATCGAGCTTGATGGTCCCCATCACCGAGGTGGCACTCAGATTCGGCGGCACCATCCAAGCGCCGTCGCGGTTCTTGGTGCTGAGGATGGCGCTGAGAGAGTTCGTCGAGTACTGGGTCGGAAGGTTGGCTTGGTAGCCGGGCTTCGGCAGCGCCGGGTCGTCGGCATGGTGGACGTCCTGGATGCTCCGCGCAGCATGTCGGGGCTGACGGAACTGAGGCTCGTCGTTCATCGGCTGACCTGTCATACGTCCATCGTAGGGGCAGCCGCTCAGACGCCGGACCCGTTGGCAGCGGCCCGGCGTCTGAACGAAAGCCACGGACGACGGCTCAGCCGAGCGCGGCCACCGCAGCGTCGTAGTCGGGCTCGGTCTTGATCTCGGGCACCAGCTGCGTGTAGACGACCTTGCCGTCGGTGCCGACGATGACCACCGAGCGGGCCAGCAGGCCCTGCAGCGGACCGTCAACCATGGTGACGCCGTAGTCGTCGCCGAAGGTGGAGCGGAAAGCCGACGCACTGACCACGTTCTCGATGCCCTCAGCGGCGCAGAAGCGTCCCGCCGCGAAGGGAAGGTCCTTGCTCACGGCGAGCACCACGGTGTCGTCAAGACCGGCAGCGAGCTCATTGAACCTGCGGACGCTCATCGCGCAGATGCCAGTGTCGAGGCTGGGAAAGATATTCAGCACCACACGCTTGCCTGCGAAATCGTCCAAGGTGACGGGGCTCAGATCGCCGCCAACGAGTTCTATGGACGGTGCGGGTTCGCCCACTGCGGGCAACTCGCCGATGGTGGAGATGGGATCGGAAGCGAAAGTGATAGTGGCCATGAGTCAATTCTTGCGGGCCCGAACCATCCGGACGAGAAGTTTCACCCTCGGCATATGGACGCGCTCTGCTTCCGGCTAGACGTGCGCGGATGCCTTGGCCTCGAGGCGGATGTTGAGAGCAGCGAGGACTTTGGTGACGTTCGAAGTATCCTCATCAATGATATGTATCCCACAAGATACGAGCGGGCAATAGGTGGCGACAGCGAGGAGACGCGCGGAAGGCCCGCGATAGTCTGGGCCGGTGCCTTCGACGAATCCCGATCGCCCCGCCCTCACCCCTAACTTGAACGCGGAGGAGTTCGGGCGCTGGTACTGGTTGAAGGACGAACTGATCGCTTTCGCTCAACTGATCGGCGTCCGGACGACCGGCGGCAAAGAGCTGCTGGCTTCGCGTATCGCTGCCAAGCTCGATGGCCGTGAGTTCACCGAACCGCCAGCGCCGGCACCCAGGGGCGGAAGGCAACTAGCAGGCCGCTTGAGCTCCGATACCGTCATTCCTGCGGGCCAGCGGTGCAGCCAGGTCGTGCGGGCATGGATGACCGAGCGACTAGGAAACGGATTTCATTTCGATGCCGAGATGAGGGCCTTCTTCGCCTCCTCAGATGGCACGAAGACGATGCAGGACGCCCTGGAGCACTGGCATGCCACCCGTGGCCGAGGGTCGCGCAGCATCGATCCGCAGTTTGAATACAACCGTTTCACCAGAACTTGGTACGAAAACAATCCGGCGGGTCGCCGTGACGAACTGCTCACCGCGTGGCGGGACTACTGCAGCAAACCGATTGGTGAGCGGGAACGAGCATAGGGGCCGACAAACCCTTGAAGGTAGAGAGAAGAAATCAAGATAGTGAGAGCGGGCGACGGGAATCGAACCCGCGTGTCCAGCTTGGGAAGCTGGCGCTCTACCATTGAGCTACGCCCGCAGATCGTTGAAGCAACGACGCGGTTGACACTCTAGCGCATCTGGAGAATACGCGAACGTGCCCTCATCGTTGGGTGTGAATCTCCTCTGGAGGGTCCCTAGTCGTCCCAGTGCTCGCTGACTCCGGCGGCGACCTCCTGAAAGACCACAGCGCTCACCCTTCCGGACGCACGGCGGATCTGGGCAGGATCGATGCGGACGATGCGGTCGGTGCGCACCTCACTGACCCGGCGCCTGGAATCCCAATCCCCGGAGCCGATCTCCACCCAGAAGCGGCCGGCCCGGTTCTCCTGCGCGGCGTCTCGGTCATGGTCCTTGCTGGTGGCCGGCAGACCGAGCAGCCAGCCGGCCTCGGCGCCGATGAGTAGCACCGGACGATCCTTGCCCTGGCTCGAATCCTCCTCGAAGGCGACCCACGTCCACACCATCTCGCCGGAGGTGAAGCCGCCGGGCATCTTTGCCTGATAGCGCATCTGTGGCAGCCCATCGAAATCGGCCGCGGGCAGCCCGCCGGCCTGCCCGGCTGCGCCCGCGGGCCGGTTGGCGGTAGCCGTGCCCGGACGCCCGGCCTGGGCGGAGTGGCCGGTCTGGCCGGTGGAGGTCGTGTTCGTGGAGGTGGCGTCACGCAGCAGCCTGCCGGCCAGTCGCACCAGCGACCCGAAGTCTTGCATTTTCATCAGCGGAACCTCGGTGCCGGCCCGTAGGCCACCTGCTTCGGCACGATGGGGGAACGCGGGGGATTCGCGAAGTGGCCGTAGGCGTCGAAATAGCGTTTGGCCGGGCTCGTCCAGATCAGCCCGGTACCGATGGCTGCGAAGCCCAAAGCCAGCCACGACCACCCGATCACGAAGAACGCGAGCAGGCTCGTCACGCAGGCCACGATCCCCGCCACTCGGCTCCACGAGGCGCCGTGCCAGGCGTTGTAGCCGGCGACGGCCGGGCCTGCGGTCATGATGATGCCGATGATCGCCATCACGCAGACCAGCACAACCGAGCTGCCCGAACCCGGACGTGGATCGAACAATTCGATCAGCTTCGAACTGGTCGCGAAGCTCTCGATGTTGATCGCAACCCACCAGTACCACCAATAGCAGGCCGCGGCCGCCAGCCCCGAGGCCGTGAAGGCGATCGTCGCCGCCATCACTACTCCGGGACGCTTGGGCTCCCCGGTGCGTTGGCTCAGCGGGTATCCGGCGAGTTCGGCCGCCAGTGGCGGCAGCGAGACGATCGGAATCTCGGGTGCGTCCCCCAGCCCTTCGCTTTGGTCGGTGGCCGTGGGATCAGCGGCACGGCGGGTCGGGCGATAGCTGCCATCCTGCTCGGTCATCGACTGTCTCCTGCCCGCGGGGCCCTCCGCGATCGCACACGCTCGCGCTCCAGACTAGCCGCATCCGGTGCTGCTGCCTCGTCCGGTCAGCTCGCCGACCCTGGTCACCGAGCCCGGCGGAACCAGGCGCGTCGAGTTCGTCCTATGCTGATCGGCATGAACTCCACACCGCGATGGCCTGTTGTGCTCTTCGACTTCGATGGCACCCTGCTCAACACCATCGATGGGATTGTGGCCAGTTACACGTACGCCTGGCAGACCGTCTCCGGACGCCAGGTCACCCGCCTCGAGATCCTGCCCTGGATCGGTCGAACCTTGGAAGACGTCTTCGCCAAAGAGGACCTCGTGAACGCGGCCGAACTCGAAGCGGTTTACCTCGAGCACAACGCGGCGACGATCGCCGCTGCGATCAGGCGGTATGACGGCATCTCGCAGCTGCTGCAAGAGATGGTTGACGCGGGGATCCGCACCGGCATCGTCACCGCGAAGCGGCGCAACTCCGTGATCCCCAATATGAAGCTGGCCGGGTTGCCCGCCGAAACGGTGCTCGCCTGCGCAGCCGACGATACCGATCGTCATAAGCCCGACCCGGCACCACTGCTGATGGGGCTGGCCGCGCTGAATGCTTCTGTGGCAGGCAGCCTCTATGTCGGCGATGCGATCTTCGATCTGCAAGCCGCCGCAGCGGCCGGCATGGACGGCATCGGCGTCACCTGGGGTGCGGGCGCCCCCGATCAGCTGCGTGCCCAGCCGCATGTGGCTGTCGTCGACACGGTTGCCGAATTGGGCGAGCAGCTGCTCGGTTGAGATCCGGTTGACCCCGTGACTGTCAGGCCCTGAAGAACTCCGGCCCCGGATGGTTCCGGCGTCCAATCCGTTCAGGGATTGGACGCCGGAGCTGGGCGGTGTGTAGCAGGTCCTACTTGGCGGCCGCCTGCTTTGCTTGATCGGCAGCAGCGGCTGCGCGATCGGCGGCGTCCGCGGCTTGAGCAGCAGACTGCTTTGCTTCTGCGGCAGCAGCCACGGCGGTCTCGGCAGCTTCCTGCGCGACGCTCTGAGCTCGGGTGGCCGAACCGGCAGCACCGGCCGCCTTGTCGAGCTGCATGGTGCCGGTTTCCAGGAAGTTCTGGTGCCAGCTCAGCGCCTTGGTCAGCACGTGCGGGGTGTGGATGCCCTTGCTGACAGACAGTGCTTCGTTGTAGTAGTCCCACAGCTGCTCGCGGTAGTCCGGGTGCGCGCAGTTCTCGATGACGGACTTCACCCGCTGCTTCGGCGACAGGCCGCGAAGATCGGCCAGGCCCTGCTCGGTGATGATCATCATCACATCGTGTTCGGTGTGGTCATGGTGGCTGACCATCGGGACGATCGCCGAGATGCCACCCTTCTTCGCCGTCGAGGGGCTCACGAAGATGGAGTAGCCGGCGTTGCGCGAGAAATCGCCCGAGCCGCCGATGCCGTTCATCATCTTGGTGCCCATGATGTGGGTCGAGTTCACGTTGCCGTAGATGTCGGCCTCGATCATGCC
>NZ_JAVTWX010000119.1:3253-4785 GCF_032229645.1 Brooklawnia sp. | reverse complement strand
TCCTTGGCCATCTTGAACAGGACGCCGGCGCCCTCGTTCTGCGCCTGCAGCGCGGCCAGCCGCGCTTCGGCGTCGACCACCATGGAGCGCACCTTGAGGCACTGGAACTCTTCGCCGCGGCGTCCGACCCGGGTCTGCCGGAACAGGACCGGTCCGCGGTCCTCCAGCTTCACCATGAGTGCGACCACGGCCATCACCGGCGCGCTGAGCAGCAGCAGGATGCTGGAACCGATGATGTCGAAGGCCCGCTTGCCCCAGCGGGACGCGGCCACGGCCTGCGGCCGCTCGACGTAGACCAGCGGCAGGCCGGCCACCGGACGCGGGTTCAGCCGCTCGGAGCTGATGTCGGTCAGCGCGGGCACCACGATCATCTGGGTGTCGAGGTCCTCCAGGTCCCAGGCCATCCGCTTGAAGTGCTGGCTGTCGGGGAAGGATCCCTCGGCGAAGATCACCGTGTCGATGGACGAGTCCTCGATCAACTCGACCACGTCCGACACGCGGCCCAGGATGGGCAGGCCGGCCGGGGTCTCTTCGATCTCGGCGGACGTGACCGCGCCCACCACCTGGTAGCCGAGCCACTTCTCCCGACGCAGCACGCGGGCGACCTCGTCGATGTGCGAGGGCGAGCCGGCAACCAGTACCGAGGTCTGGAACAGGCCCCGGGCACGCAGGTGCATCAGGGCGCGACGGCGAATCAGGCGGCCGACCAGCATGGCCGGGATCCCGATCGCGAACAGGAGGATGAAGAACGAGCGGGACAGGTCGGACATGGTCAGGTAGCAGCCGATGCCGACCGCGCCGGCGAACAGCACTGAGCCGAGGGCGACCCGCTGGTACTCGACCATGCCGGTCTGCAGATGGTGCAGGGCGTAGGCGCCGCACAGCGCCAGCGTGGCCATCCAGGCGCCCGGAATGGCGTAGTAGGCCCAGACCGGTCCCTCGGGGCCGAACATGTTGTTGTGCAGGCCGAGGCCGAAGCGCCCGGCGTAGGCGGCCAGTGCCGACATCGCGATCAACAGGGCGTCGATCAAAGCGACGCTGGTCTGCCGAAGGGCCGCGCTGCCGCGGGCGGTCATGAGGCTGCTGTTCAGGCGCTGACGAGCAGCCTGAACGCGCACGTCCAGAGTAGTCATGTGAAGAAATCCCCCCCGAGATAACTGCGAACTCCCCCGAGTTCACGACAGGCACCCCCCAGCACCTGCTGCACCACAGCTTCCCACACCTTGTCCGGCCTGGCAACCGGAGATGGCTGATCTTTCCCGCTCGGACGCCCTACGTACATCTACGTGTATCCCGGCATTTGAATCCGTGTGGGAGTTCGTGCGAAGATCTCATCGTTCGACCGGCGGGGGGCTGGTCGATGTTCCGGGGGGAATGCACGTGAGAACGGGCTACTTGTTGTCCGTCTTCGACATGGTTGATGTGGGAGACGTTGACGTTGTTCATCAAGCTGCGGAGAGTGTCGACCGGGTCGAGGCTCGCGTGCTCTCCGATGAGGCAGTCGTCGGGCTGACCGGCCGAGCGCCGGTGGT
>NZ_JAVTWX010000119.1:0-3153 GCF_032229645.1 Brooklawnia sp. | reverse complement strand
ATGGAAGTGGTGGCCGCGATGGATATCGTGGACGCCGTTGTGGTCGATTTCTCCAGCAGCAAACTGGATGTCTGGGAGCGCGTTCACTTCGACGTGTTGTTCAAGGGCGACGATTGGCGCGGGACGGCGAAGGGCGACCGGCTCGAGTCGGAGATGGCTACCGTCGGTGCCAGCGTTCGCTACTTTCCCTACACCGCCCACACCTCGTCCACGGCGCTGCGCCAGATTCTCGCCAGCCGCTGAACGCACGTCCTGCGGGCAGGCCGTTCCGGTATGCTTCCGCACGGTCGGTTACACCCCACTTGCTGGCGCCCTTTGCGTCCGGCCGACCCGCCCACGAAGGAGTTTCACGCTTGTCAGCACGCCAACGAGCCCCGATCGATTCCGATCGATCCAGTCTCGAGACGGACGACAGGCCAGTCGTCCGCATTCTGGGTACCCATGGCGTCCCGGCCAACTACGGCGGCTTCGAAACGGCTGCCGAGAAGGTCGGCCTGCATCTGCTCGCCGCCGGTTGGCGGGTCATCGTCTACTGCCAGGTCGACGGCTCGGGTGAGATCACCTACGACGAGTGGCACGGCTTGGAGCGGGTGAACGTCCCGGTGAGTGTGCCCGGGTGGCGCGGAACGTCGCTTTTCGACCTGAAGTGCGTCCGGCACGTGAGCCAGTTCGATGATCTCTGCCTGGTCTTCGGGTACAACACCGGGATCTTCAACACCTGGCAACGGCTCAAGGGCATCCCGATGGTGATCAACATGGACGGGATCGAGTGGTCGCGGTCGCGTTGGGGTTTCACCCGTCAGGCCATTCTCTACATCAACGAGCGGTTCTCGGCGGCTGTGGGCAACCATCTCATCGCCGATCACCCGGCGATCGAGAAATACCTCTGGACGCGCGCGCCGAAACGCAAGGTGACGATGATCGCCTACGGAGCGGACGAGGTGCTCGAGGCCGATCCGGCGCCGGTACGCGCACTGGGTCTGGAGCCCGGTGGTTATCTCACGCTGATCTGCCGGCCCATTCCAGAGAACTCAATCCTCGAGCTCGTCCAAGGCTTCTCGGCCAAGCCGCGCAGTCAGAAGCTGGTCATTCTGGGCAACTACGACCCGCAAGGCGACGAGTACCACCGCCAGGTCATGGAGGCGGCGTCCGAGGACGTGCTTTTCGTCGGCGCGATTTTCGATCCCGCCATCGTCCAGCCACTGCGGTTTCATAGCGCGCTCTACATGCACGGTCACACCGTCGGCGGCACCAATCCGTCGCTGGTTGAGGCCCTGGGTGCGGGAAATGCGGTCCTGGCCCACGACAACGTGTACAACCGCTGGACGGCCGGCGCCGGGCAGAGCTACTTCACCACCGCCGAGGAGGTCGAGGCCGCACTGGACGAGATCCTCGAGTCGCCGGATCGGCTCGCCGAGATGAGCGCGGCGGCGCGTGAGCGCTACCTCTCCGGACTCACTTGGTACCAGATCGGTGAGCAGTACCGGATTCTGCTCGATCGCTATCTGCCCAAGAACGTGAAGAAGATTCGAAATGGAAGGCGTTGAACGATGGTGAAAGTGGCGGTAGTCGGCCTGGGGAAGATGGGAATCTCGCATCTTTCCATGGTGCGGGCTCTGCCAGGCGTGGAGGTCGTGGGCGTCGTCGATGCCACGACCTACCTGCTCGGCATACTGAAGAAATACACCGGCTTGGCGACCTACACGTCGATCGACAAACTCCTGGCCAACGAGCAACCTGACGCAGCCATCGTGGCGACGCCGTCGCGGTTGCACTACCCGATGGTCAAGCAGCTGCTGGAGGCCGGCGTCGCAGTCTTCTGCGAGAAGCCGTTCACGCTCAGTGGATCCGAAGGCGACGAGTTGGTCGAGCTGGCGCAGGCCAAGGGTCTGGTCACTCAGGTGGGCTACCACAACCGGTTCGTCGGCGCGTTCGGCGAGGTGAAGCGGTTGCTCGACGCCGGCGCCGTCGGCACGGTCACTCACGGACTGGCCGAGGCCTACGGTCCGGTGGTGCTGAAGCCTCAGGGCGGCACCTGGCGGAGCAAGAGCACCGAGGGTGGCGGCTGTCTCTATGACTACGCCGCCCACCCGCTGAACCTGATCAACTGGTACCTCGGCGAGCCGGTCGGAGTGGGTGGCACTGTGCTGAACAGCATCTTCTCCGCCGAGATCGATGACGAGG
The DNA here is from genome assembly GCF_032229645.1 of Brooklawnia sp. Lineage (NCBI taxonomy): Bacteria > Bacillati > Actinomycetota > Actinomycetes > Propionibacteriales > Propionibacteriaceae > Brooklawnia > Brooklawnia sp. The sequence continues at coordinate 969 of NZ_JAVTWX010000119.1, read as the reverse complement.
TTTCCTCCACGCTCTACTACGACGAGGGCCGCACGGTCTCGGTGTCGGTGAACTGGTCGGACGAGTCGGTTCGCAAGATGACCACCAGGATCACCCTGTGGGGCACCGCCGGCCGCATCTTCGCCGACCGCCAGGAGATTCAGGTCTACCTGCGCGAGGAGGCGCAGCTCCCCGAGGGCTATCAGGCCGGCTGGAACGTTCGCTACACCACCGAACTCACCGACCAGGTCGACTTCTACCTGCGCGGCGAGGAGTACACCGCCCAGTTGGCGCACTTCGTGGAACGGGTCGCTGGGGGGATCGTGGACGGCGAGAACACATTCGCCTCGGCGGTCGTCACCGACAAGCTGATCGAGCGGATGATCGACGACTCCAAGCGTGGGCCTTCGGTGCGGCTCAGCGATGAAGTGGTCGCCGTCCGGCCTCCGGCGCGGTCGTTGGCCGCCCGATTGCTCGATCTCGGCCGTTCGGGTGTGAAGCGCGTCCGGGCACTCGTGTCCGGCGGAAAGTGAGAACGACGATGGACAACCTGCTTTTCGGAGACAACCAGTTCTTCGGGGTCAATCACATGTCTGAGGAGAAGGCCCGCCAGCAACAGATGCGCTTCCAGCGCACCGACGCGGTCATCGACGTGCTCAAGGATGCCTACGCCGAAGGCGTGACCACCTTCATGTGCACGACCCATGACCGGATCGGCGAAGTGGCGCACTACTTCCGCGAGAATCGTGAACAGTATCCGGACTTCACGTTCTTTCCGGGGATGCCTTACGCGCACAAGTACGCCAACGCCATCACCACCGACGGAATGATGGGTGCGCTGAAGCGTTTCCTGCCCAACTCCGGGCTCGTGGACGCTGCGATGCGCGGTACCTCGTCCTTGGTCGGCAAGGATATCGAGGGCTTGGTCACGTTGTTGATCGACGCCGAGATGAAGATGTTCGAGGGGCTGCCCACGCCGGTGATCTGGCT
>NZ_JAVTWX010000118.1:16923-30476 GCF_032229645.1 Brooklawnia sp. | reverse complement strand
GTTGGGCTAGGCTCAACGTAGATGCGCCAACGCTCAGCAGCACAGCGACACCGAAGCGCTTCCAATGAGGACGCAGTTGGGTGGCTAAGAGGGAAAACACGCCTTGAGTTGCCCTGCTCTCGTCGCCGTGGTTTGTGGTCATGAAACGGCCCTGCCCGCGCATACGGTCATGAGTGGCTGGAAGTTATCCTTCAAACCGTTGGGTTCCCCAACAGGTTCACCATCGACTTCGACCCAGGCGTGAGCACGAAAAGGCAGTAGGCACACGCCGGTGTGCCACTCCGGCCAGACGCCGTCCATCCGCAGCAGGAGCGCTATGGCGATGGATCGGTCAAGGCACCATCGTCCCGAACAGCGTGTGCTGACCGTCACTACGGCCTTGTGAGCAGCAAGGGTCTCGTCCATGCTGGCTGGCTTAGCGGCGCGACTGATACGCCTCAGATGCTTCTCGATCGTTGCTGGTGGTTTCCTCGCTAAATATCGGGCGCTGACGACTGCGATAAGTGCGGCCAGGCCTCTTGGCGGGGTCAATCGTGTGTCGGAGCGGGCCACGACGACAAAGTCACTCATTCGATGATTGCTCCGATCTCTTGTAGCTGATTCAGGATCGAGTTGACGTCGCTGGCGACGCGCTCTGAATTGTCGGGATACTGCTCGCTCAGCGCGATGGTGACTTGGGCAACGGAATGCCCATCGATCACCGATTGGAGGAGATCTGCGCAGGTCTGGTTGAGCTGCCAATATTCCCCATCTGTCAGGTCGAGCAGTACGCCACCACCCTCGACTTGAGTGAACCTAAAATTGTTGGCGAGAGAGTGTGGCATGTCGTTCTCCTTGATGCTGAAGGGCAAAACGCAACCAGATTTCAGTGCCCAGTGTGTTATCGAGGAACCGCAGAGGCTCCGTGCTTGGGTGTATTGCGGTGAGGAAGTCGCAAAACGCTGAAGCGTCAATGAGGCCTTGGTCGTGAAGCAGCGAGCCGGTCTCGAATTCGCGGATCATTGAGGGGCGGTTCTCAGCAAGGCCTGCGTAGGCTTCCGCGCTGTAGTCACCTTTAGACCTGCGGGTGCGTAGTTCGGGTGGGATCGTGTTTGGCATGGCGGCTTGAAGAACAGGTTTGAAGACGCCATGAGCGACGCGATCTGTGAGCTGTACTCGGAACGCGAGATCAACGATCCTGTCGTCTAGGAAGGGAGCCTCGAAGTCGACCCCATATTGCTGTGCGGACTGTGACATTCTTCGGATTAGGGTGCCGTCTGCGTTAACCAGCCGCAACATCTCGAAATCGATGACCGGAATACTGTCAGCTTCGGCAAGAATTGCTTTGGCGGAGTCGTGGATGAGATCTCTGGCGGACTCGACTGCGGTTTTCGTTGCCCAAGGCGGCATCCGCGATTCGGGTTCCCAGTCAACCTGAGGGTTCATGGTCAAGCCGGAGGTGAGGTTGTTAGCCATGTTCCGTAGCCACGTCGCGTGCGGCTCAGAGTGGATGAGGGCGCGGTAGGTCGCCACGGTCTTCCAGCGGGCGATTGCCTGCATGCCACGAACGGGGCGTAGAGCCCGCAGCGGATTCTGGCGGATGAGTGCATGAAGATGAGTGAAGGACGTGGAGAATAGTTCGTCGCCGCCTAGTCCAGTCAGGTGCAGTGTAGAACCATGCTGGGCCACTCGCTGAGCCAGACATCGATTGAGCCCAAGCGTACGGAGCGCCGGATAGGGGGAACCCAAGTCGTTGTCAGCATTCGCGGACCAGTCGGTGTACCAAGGTTTTGCTTCGTGCGGGTTGATTTGGATATGACGTCGAGAGCGCATTCTGCTGCTGGCTAGCACTGCCCAGTGGGCGTCATCGTTGGTAACGTCGCGGGCGTTCTGTCGAACCGTGAGCAGATCGTCTGTGTGCTCGTCCGCCAAGAACGCCAGCGTGGTCGAATCGAGTCCTCCGGACAAGTCACTGCTCAAGACGGGTGCTAACGCTGCGCGGGTAGCGACACTTGCGTGGAGCGCTGAGTGCAATTGCGGAGCAAGTTCAGTGAGTGGCTCCCGGTGAGCGGGATACGACCAGCGAGGCACAGTCGAAGCCGAGCCATCCGGCTGAATAGTGATGCTGTGAGTTGAGGGCACCAGCCGCACACCCTCCCACAGCGGTTCGTCGGATAGCGGCCACGGCGCGCGTGGCGCCAACAGCAACGTTGAGATAAGTTCCGTCCTGACACTCGAACCGGCAAGCTCAGCTAGCAATGCTGCTCGGCTCGCTGCGACGGTGACATCGTCGACTCGGGAGCAGAAGATTTGATGTGTTCCCGAGAGAGTGCCATGCGCCCTGACTCTTGCGTCATCCCGCGCCAGAATGGTGAGATAGGAACCGGCTACGTGCTCGTAAAGAGTGTCGATGTGGTCCACTAGCTGGGCAGTTTCAGCCTCGGATCGCGGCTTGCCAAGATCCGCTGTCCCGAATAGCAGCAGGCGTGACGCTCGTGATCTCACCATATGCACTTGCGTGTCTGTCCATGAACCGATCACCCAAGGCCTGCCTGAAGCATGTTTGACCATACGCCCGTAACCGATTCGCTGGAGGTGCTCGGCGATCCCGGCCGCCCGATCAGTGTCAGGCAGAATGCATATCTCCACAGCTTCCCTTTCCGGTCCATCAAGATGGCCGTCTGCCACATCGCTGAAGCCACGAGGCAGGCGGCCACCTGTCTTACGGTAAATTCCTACGGGAGTCAGCGCTCAGAGCCACCAACCGCCGAAGAAGTCGATCCAGTAGCCACGACGGGTGGCGTTGGTCAGCTCATCGAACCCACCGATCTTGACCATCGACGGGGCCTCGTAAACAGACTTTGACATTTCTCTACCTTTCTTGACTTGCCTGGATGACCGAATGCGAGTGCACTCGATCAGTGCTGTCGCACGTGACAGAACCTATGAGGACACACTCGCGCGGACAATCAACCCGTGGTTGGTGGATCAGACGTAGTCCGGTCCCTATGGTGCGCAGCATGAGCGTCGTGAGTGCTGGGGCATCGGGGCCGTCTGGGGTGTTGCTGACCGGCGAGTTGGGGGCATTCGAGCTGCGGAAGGCATTCGGTGACCGGCTGGTGTTGGCGGGAGCCACTCTCAGGGTGCCCGCGTCCAGCTCGGTGGCCATCATGGGGGTGAGCGGTTCTGGTAAGTCGACGTTGTTGCATCTGCTGGCTGGTATTGACCTTCCGGATGCTGGGCGGGTGCTGCATTCGACTGTTGATGGTGCGGTGGAGGTGTCTGCGTTGGCAGCGCCGCAGCGGACAGCTCTGCGGCTGAGGCATTTGGGGCTTGTATTCCAGCGAGACTTGTTACTGCCGGAACTGACTGCGCAGGAGAACGTCGCGTTGCCGTGTTTGCTGGCCGGCGTGGCGAAACGAGACGCGTTGGCAACGGCTGATGCCCGATTGGGAGAGTTGGGGTTGGAAGGCCTTGGACAGCAACGGCCCGGTCGGCTGTCGGGTGGTGAGGCTCAGCGGGTTGCGATCGTGCGTGCGGTTGCTGCCGGCCCGCGGATTGTGTTCGCGGATGAGCCGACTGCGGCTTTGGATCCAGAGACTGGCGCGGCGGTGATGAGGCTGCTGCTGGCTGCGACCACTGGCAGGGGCCGCACGTTGGTCGTGGCGACCCATGACCATGATGTGGCGGCCGCGTGCGACAAGGTCGTCGAGTTGCGTGACGGTGTGATCACGGAACGGCGGGCCCAGGGATGAATCCGGTCGAACTCGGATGGTTAGTTTATCCATCTGGCCGGACGGCCCGGGATGCCGCGCCGACAATGGTGGCGGCGGGCGTGGCGGGGCTGGTCGGGTTCACGGTGTTGGAGGTGGCATGGCGGTTATGGCTGTTGCGAGACAGCTACGTGGGATACGCCGTGCTGGCCGTTTGGTGTGTGGTGACGCTGGTGGTGCCGGTCACGGGCGCGGTGGGTGCGGCAGCGCGTCTGCGCGCCCGCCAGCAGGAGGATCGGATCGCGGTGCTACGGCTGATGGGGTTGTCGGTGGGCAAGACCAGGTTGTTGGTCACCATTGATGCGCTGGGGTCCGCGGTGGCGGGGCTGCTGGTCGGATGGGGATGCTCGAACGTGGTGGCGACGCTGACCTGGCTAATGCCGCTGGGCGGGGTTACTGGAGGCGACCGTCCACCGTGGGAGTTGGCGGTTGGGGTGGGTTTGGGTCTGGTGGGCCTGATCGTTGGCAGTGCTTTGGCGAGGATGCGTCAGGCGATTGCCGCTCCGATGGGGACGACCAGCCGTGTCCAAGCCCGCCAGGTGGGGTGGGTTCGATTAGTGATTTCGGTGGTGGGGATTGTCGCATGCCTGGTGTTGTTGCAAGTGGTGACAGCGAGTTGGGGCGTGGTGGGAATCATCGTGGTGCTGGTCATCGCAATGATCGTCTTGATGGGAGTTTGGGGTCTGCTGGGGCCCTATCTGGTGGTGCTGGGCGCGAAGCGGTTGCTGCGCGCTGACTACACACCGGTCGAGTTGGTGGTTGGCCGAACGTTGCTGGACGATCCGGGCGCGGCGTGGCGGCAGGTATCAGTGCTGGCGTTGATGAGTTTCTTAATCGTGCCATCGGTGTCCGTCTTGGGGTTTCTTGATGCTGTGGGGCGAGGGCCTACCCAGTTGAGTGCAGTTCAGGTCGGGTTCTTTGGTGATATCGGCCGAGTGGTGGTGCTGACCACCGTGTGCAGTTTTGTGCTGGTCGCGTGCAGCAGCGTGGCCTATCAGATTGCTGCGATCATCGAACGTGCCGATGTGTATGTGGCGTTGACCCGGCTCGGTGCCTCGGTACGGGAACTGCAGACTGCGCACCGGCGGCAGGTGATGACGCCGGTCGGCGTGGCGGTGGCCGGACCGGTTGTGCTCGCCGTCGTGGCGACATTTCCGTTGACGGCGATCGCGGTGGTGACCTCGCCCTGGTCGGCGCTGGTCATCGTCGGTTGCTTGGGGCTCGGAGTGACGCTGCTGCGGGTCGGCTGCTGGACGGCGCAACGCTATCTGGCCCGAACTGTCCGTCGGGTACCTGTGTGAGAGCCAGTAGAAGCTACGGGTTTGGAACCACGGGTTGAAGCGCCACCGTCGGGTGTGCTTCTAGCGTCGTTGTCATCCGAGGGTAATCGATCAGACAAGGCGGTGCGGTTGATGGTGATTGAGGTCACTGGATTGAGTAAGCGGTACGGCCAGGCGTTTGCGGTTAAAGGTGCCTCGTTCACTGTGCAGCCGGGGCAGGTCACTGGCTTTCTGGGGCCAAACGGGGCAGGTAAGTCCACCACGATGCGCTGCATTGTGGGCTTGGATCATCCCACCAGTGGGCAAGCGCTGATCGGCGGGAAACGCTACGCCCAACTTGTTGCCCCGCTGCGGGAGGTGGGGGCTTTGCTGGACGCAGGTGCAGCGCACCGGTCACGGACAGCGTGGAACTATCTAGCCTCGATTGCCGCGACGCACCGGATCGGCCGATCTCGGATCACAGAGGTACTGGGCCGTACCGGCTTAACGGGCGTAGCGGGCCGCAAGGTCGGTGGGTTCTCTCTTGGTATGAGGCAACGGCTTGGAATCGCGGCAGCTTTGCTGGGCGACCCTCAAATCCTGATCCTTGATGAGCCAGTCAACGGATTGGACCCCGAAGGTGTTACTTGGGTACGCAACCTGCTACGTCAACTCGCCGATGAGGGACGGACCGTGTTCTTGTCCTCCCACTTGCTGAGTGAGCTCGCGCTGATCGCTGATCATTTCGTCATCATCGGGCGTGGCAGGATCATCGCCGACGCTCCACTGAGCGAACTCACCGGTGATCAGCGTCCCAGGGTGCTCGTGCGCACCAACCGTGCCCAGGAACTGGTCGAACTACTGGCCAGTGACCGGGTGACCACGCACTCGGATCAGCGCGGCCTGCTGGAGTTTGAAGGGATCACAGCTGAACAGATCGCCGTCCGCGCTTTCGATAACGGCATCGTGCTGCACGAACTGGCACCGGTCCACCAAACCCTTGAAGACGCCTACAACGCGATCACCCGCGATGCCGTCGAATACACCAGCACCAGCTACCAGTAGAGCAAAGGGAGAAGTCTCATGTCGCACTGCGCACCAACCCTCACTCAACACCACCCAGCCCAGGCCAGCCAGCAACAGATGGGTTCGGTGCGGGCTGGGTTTACCGGTGCAGTCAACTCTGAGTGGATCAAGTTCTGCGGGCTGATCTCGAACAAGGTCCTGGCGGGGGTTACCTTTGTCCTGATCGTCGCGAACGCGGTGCTGATGCCGTGGGCCTACGTGCTGCGTGATCGCGGCTCGGTTCAGTCCGACTACGATCCATACCCGGAAATGGTGATCGACAAGACCGCGTACATCGGGTTGATCCTGGCTATCCTGGCCACGCTGGTCATCACCAACGAATATCGCTCCGGCCAGATCAAAACCACCCTGCTTGCCACACCAACCAGAACCCCGGTACTGGCAGCGAAAGCCGTGATCGTCGCTGGGATCGGGTTCGTGATCGGGGTGGTCTCGGCCGGGATCGGCTACGTACTTGCACCAGTCATCTTGGCGAGAGGCGGCTATTCCTACATTCTCACCACTTCCGACGCGGTGCGGCTAGTTCTCGGCTCGGGGCTGTATCTGGCGGTGCTGCCAATCCTTGGCCTTGCTGTCGGAGTGCTGGTGCGCAGCGTCGTCGGTAGCGTGCTAGTCGTGCTCGCATTGATGCTGATTGTGCCCTACGTGCCGCAAATCTTCTCTGCCGCCGGCGCCATCATCACCCAGTACTTTCCCCTGCAAGCCGGATCACGCCTCCTCACGGTGATCGAACCAGGCAGCCTGGATCCATGGGCTGGCTTCGGTATTCTGCTATTCTGGACCCTCATCGTGGTCGTGATGGCTGGCATTGCCTACCATCGGCGAGACGCATAGCCAGCCAGGCACCCCCGCCTTGGGACACCACCAGCCGACGTCCCAGACCCGATGCACCGAGCAAATGCGTGAGCGCGAGGATAGGTATGGCAGACCGACCCGTTGACGCCGAAGGCGACTGGGACGACATCGCGCGCCGCCTGTGGCCGATCCGTGACTGGCTGGCCCGCCACCCCCGCGGCACCGAGTGGGCGGTCGTCGCGGGCTGTGCCGCCATGCAAACACTGACCGAACCCATCGTTGAGCATCCCGCTCGCATACCAGTAGTAGCGCTTACCGCACTCCCACTAGCGTGGCGGCGTCGCCATCCGGCGACCATGCTGATCATCGCGGTCGTAGCCGGCACCATTTGCTCAATCCTGTGGCAACAAAACTACGTCAGCATCCCCTTCGCGTTCGCCCTGTACACCGTGGCTAACCTGCAAGGCCCCAGACGAGCCCTCCTCAGCTACGGGCTCGGAGTCGCCATCCCAATCACCGCCACCCTGGCCAGCTACCTGCACCAACCAGCCAGGACCTCACCCACACTCCTCGACGCCCCGGCCATCATCGCACTAGCCATCGGGCTATCAGTACGTGCGCAGCGACAACGAGCCCGGCTACTGGCCATTATTTGGGATGAACGCGCCGAACGGGCCCGCATCACCGAACGTGCCCGAATTGCAGCCGACATGCACGACGTCACTGCCCACTCACTATCCACCATGGTCGCCCTCGCCAACGGCGCAGCATCCGCCTGGGCCAAACACCCGCAACGATCAGCCGAAGCCATGGCCAAGGTCTCCGAAATTGGGCGCGGTGCCCTCACCGAAATGAACCGCACCCTCCAGCTCTTCCCCGACACCGACACCAGCACCGACCCCGCAACCACCCAGCAATCACTAGAAGACCTCATCGAGGTATTCCGATCCACCGGCATGCCCGTCAGATTCACCCGCCACGGCGACTTGCCACCAGCCGACCCCGAACTCCAACTCACCATCTACCGCATTATCCAAGAAGGCCTCACCAACGCGCTGCGCTACGCCCAATCAGCCACCCGCATAGATGTCGAAGTCCACAACACCGGCCAGCAGATCGACATCACCATCACCGACAACGCCACCAATACCCATACCTCCAGCGTTGGCAGCGGCCGCGGCCTATATGGAATCGCCGCCCGCACCCAACGATTCAACGGCACCAGTCACGCCGGACCACGTCCACAAGGTGGCTGGCGCACCCACGCCATCCTCCGTACCCGCCATAACGCAGAAACCCCACCAACATGAGCACCCCACCACCAATCACAGTCGTCCTCGTCGATGACCAGGAGTACTTTAGGCAAGGCACCACCCTGCTCCTCGATGCCACCGACGACATCACCGTCGTCGGTCAAGCGCGCACCGGCGAAACTGCACTCCCACTCGTAGCCGCTACCAAACCAGACGTCGTCCTTATGGATATCCGCATGCCGGGCATCGGCGGCATCGAAGCAACCCGCCGCATCATTACAAACCACCCCGCAACCCGCGTCATCGTGCTCACCACATTCGACCTCGACGAATACGCCTTCGGTGGACTCGACGCCGGCGCCAGCGCCTTCATCCTCAAGAACAGTCCACCAGAAACCATCACCCAAGCCATCCGCATCGTCGCCAGTGGCGAAGGGATCGTCGAACCACGCATCACCAAACAACTCATCGAGATGTACACGCGCCGCATCACACCTGCCCCACAACTCCAACTCGACGACACCATCCGCGACATCAACATCCTCAGCCCCCGTGAGCAAGACGTCTTCCACGCCATCGCCCAGGGACTATCCAACCCAGAGATCTGCGAACAGCTCAACCTCGCACCCGCAACCGTCAAGAGCCACATCAACCGTATCTTCTTCAAACTGAACTTCCGCGACCGCGCCCACGCAATCATCTACGCCCACCGCAACGGTCTCACCAATGACCCGCCAGCCCGACACTGAGCTGTAGGATCGGGAAATCAAACCGAAATGGTCGCTGGCTTGAACGACGAGCATCTGGTGGAGAGAGAATGAGTGAACCAGTCCAGCAGAGTCGTTCGTCCGGCTGGCGGCCGGTCATCATCTACTGTCTGATCGCTTATGGCCTGGCCTGGCTCGTCTGCATGCCGCTGTGGCTCGGTGATGGGCTCGCCAGCCCGCTGTTCACGGTCTGTTCTGTGCTGATGATGTTGACCCCGACGATCGCAGCGGTGATCGTGACGAAATTCGTCGAGCATCGTCCGGTGCTGGTGAGCCTGGGCATCAAGCCCCATGCCTCGGCCGGCCGGACGATCGGTTTTCTGCTGCTCGGCATGGTCGTCATCTTTCTGGTGGTCCTGCTTGGGTTGGCCTCTAGCGCGCTGCTCGGTACCTACCAATTCGACCTGGCGAATCTCTCCGGATTCCGGGTCCTGCTCGATTCGCAACTGGACGCGGGAGGCACCTCGGTCGAATCGCTGGGCATGCCGCTGCGACTGATCTGGGCGCTGCAGTTCGTCAACGTGATCGTCGGCTCGGTGCTCAACACGATTCCGGCTGCGGGCGAGGAGATCGGCTGGCGAGGCTTTCTGTTCCCGCGATTGCTCGTGCTGGTCGGCCCGCTGCCGAGCGTGCTCATCTCGGGCGTGATCTGGGGATTGTGGCATGCTCCGCTGATCCTGCTCGGCTACAACTATCCGAGCAATCCCGGGCTGGGGCTGGCGGCGATGTGCGTCCTTACCACGGGTGTCGGCGCGATCTTGGCCTGGCTCAGACAACGAGGTGGCTCGGTCTGGCCTGCGGCGCTCGGCCATGGCACCCTGAACGCGGCGGCCGGATCGTTCATGATCATCTTCGCGGACGCAGACTTCACCGTCGACACCCTCAGCGGGACGATCATGGGCTGGGGCGGTTGGCCGGTGCTGGCGTTGACCGTCATCGTTCTCCTCGCGTGCAAGGCCTTCCGTCCGCTGCCCCAGCAGGGAGTTCTCCCGGTCAGCGGTCGATGACCTCTATCCAGTAAGCCCCCAGGCCGGCCGGGAAGGTCTCCACCAGCGTCAACGCGGAGTCGACATCCGGACGATACTGTCCGACGACCCGGTCGAGCTCGGAGGCGACCAGCAGATCCCCATTCGGCAACACGGCGAAACCACGCGGCTGGGCGACCACGCTGGAATGGGCGGTGACTCCGCCGAGCACACCATGGCTGGCGATGTCGAGTGCGGTGATCGTCGCCTGGTTGCGCTCGGAGCAGTAGAGCCGGGTCTCGGATTCGTCCAGGTGTAGATCGGCGCCCCAGATCAGCCCCTCGGCGCGAGGATCGGCGCCGAACCGGCTGTGCTTCAGGCCGCGATCGGTCGGCATGCAGGTCTGTGCTGCGACGAACGCCAGTCGTCCGGAGCTGGTATCGCGCCGGTAGTGCAGCACCTCGCCGGAGTATTCGGTGTTCACATAGACCGAGGTCTCATCGGACGAGAAGATCAGGTGCCGCGGTCCAGAGCCGGCCGGCGCCGCCACCGTCGGCGGATCCAGCGGGTGCAGGCCGGTCTCGGCGTCCACCGAGTACTGGACCACCAGATCGTCGTGCAGACAGACGTAGTAGGCGAAGGCACCGTCGGAGCTGACCTGCACGCTGTGCAGATTCGGGTAGCTGATCGTTTCGCCGAGCGGCGACAGTGAGCCGTCCTCGGCCACGGCCAGCACCCCGCCCACACCTTGGTGGTAGGACGCCCAGAAGAGCCTCGAACCGTCGTCGCTCAGCTTCAGATAGACGGCAGAACCATCGATATCGGCGCGTCCGATCGGTGACAGCGTGCCCGAGGCTCGATCGAGCTTCAATACGACAACCCCGAATGGCTTGGTCGTCCCGGCGAAGACCAGATCGCGACGAGCGTCGACGGCCAACGGAAGCCCGGGAGCGCCGACCTCGCTGACCGCGAGCGGTGTCAGCCGATCGCCGCTCAGATCGAAGGTATTGATCGTGCCGTCCTTCGAATTACCCACCAGCACCAGAGAAGAAGTCATGGTGCGAGTTTAGGACGCTGCAATGAATTATCGCTGGGTGTCGCGTCGGTGATCGGGCGCCTGCTCCTCGCTATTTTTCGTCGGCTGAGGTATCGATCGGCAGCCGGCCTGCCTGCACTGCGCGCAGCAGGGCCGCATGGTCGACCTCAGTCTGATCGGCATAGGCCCTGGCGAACGCGGCAAAAGCCTGCGCGGCTGCGTCCGAGCCGCCGAGGTAACCGGCGATCCTGGACGCGCCGGAGGTACGCGCGTGGCTCTTGGCGAGCAGCAGGCCGAGCACTCGAGCGTAGTCGGCCACCGCCTCGGCGCCGAGGCCGTCGATGACCACCGCACCCTTCATATTGCGGTACTGGCGCACATAGACCTGCAGCGCGGGCGAGCCCGGCATCTCGGTGTACGGACCCAGATAGGTCGAAGTGCTGTGCTCGGCGAACGCGGGCAGCGTGGCCCAGCCCAGCAGCGGGTCGCTGGCGGTCTGCAAGGCCTGCTGATACTCCACGACGCGCTGGCCCTGATGGGGGTGCCATGCCTTCGAGCCATGAGTGAAGCGCGCGAGCACCGAGCGCTGGGCCTGCTTCAGCTGTAGGAAGATCACATCGTCGGGCGATGAACCCTCCAGCAGCGCGATGAACGCCCGAAGTCCTACCGAGCCGACGCCGACCACCTTGTGCGCGCAGTCGACCAGTCGGTAGCCACCGATCACCCGGCGCCACTGCAGCGGCAAGGTACCGAGGTAGTCATCCAGGGCCTGGGTGATCTGCTCGAAGCGGGCGTCCGAGACCTTGGTCAGCAGGGCGCCGTCGGGCCTGATCTCGAGCGCACCGCCCTGGCTGGTCGTCAGTTTCGGTAGCGCGCGATCGCTGGTGCGCTGCCTCGCCTTCGCGGCCGCGCGGGAGACTTGGTCGCGTAGCGACGGCTCGATCACAGTCTCGCCCAATCGTGCCAGGTCAACCCGCAGGAAGCTGCGGGCCAGCAGCGGAACCTGAGCCAGATTTGCGAGCTCGTCGCGGTAGGCGGTGACGCACGCCCTGACGGCCTCGCCACATTGCTCCTCGCTCATCTGGTTCTGCCGCCCGGCCACGTACACGCTCGCGACGAGCCGCCGCATGTCCCATTCCCACAGGCCGGGATGCGCCTCGTCGAAGTCGTTGAGGTCGAGCACCTGCTCACCCTCGGGCGAACGATAGAAACCGAAATTGCCGAGATGGGCGTCTCCGCAGATGATCGCGTTGATGCCGGTCGCGGGCACGGACGCGCAGTCGCTGGCGCAGACGTTCGCGGCGCCGCGCAGGAATCCGTAGGGGGAGGCCGCCATCCGGGCGACACGCACGCCGATCAGCCGGGGAACGCGTCCAAGATGCGACTCCATGATCTGTTCGATGGGATCGGGACGGTTGTCCGCAGGTCTCCAGTAACCCAACGTGGCGCGCGGAACCTTGATCCGCAGGCTCTTGCCGTAGGCGCGTGACTCGGCTCGGCTGGGGATCGGTTTGCGCACGGAACGGAACGCTTCGGCGTCCATCATCGTCTGCGTCGACATAGACCAGAGTGTACGACCTGCACTGCGGGATGACATCGAAACCGCTGGCGCCGGGGACATCCCTCATTGGTTAGGGCGCTCGACTCGAATAGGATGACAGCGACGCCGCGAATAGCGATGCCGATGACAAGCAGGAGGACGCTGGTGCGCAGTAACAATCCCGTATTGACGGGCCGGAATGCGGTTACGTATTACAACCCGAATCAGCAGCAGGGTGGCTACGCCCAGACCGATTCCTACGGCTATCAGAACGGATACGGTTATACCCCGCAGCCACAGCAGGCCGCCGGACGAATGACCATCGACGACGTCATCACCAAGACGGCGATTCTGATGCTGACGATGGTGGCCGCTGCGGGCGTGTCTTGGATGCTGGCTCCGGTCTCGATGCTCTATCCGATCGCGATCGTGGGTTCGCTGGTCGCGTTCGTGACTGTCTTGATCGTCTCAATGCGCCAGAAGGTCTCGGTCCCCGCGGTCTTCGCGTACGCGATCGTCGAAGGCTTGATGCTCGGTGCCTGGAGCAAGATCTTCGAGTACATGTATCCGGGCATCGTGCTGCAGGCCGTGATCGGGACGATCATCTCCGCGTTCGTGGTGCTCGCTGCCTACCACTTCCTGGGTGCGCGGGTGCGTGGACGCCTCGCGCAGATCGTGGTGGCCTCGATCATTGCGTACGCCGTGATGTCGCTACTCAACCTGATTCTGCTCTTCGCCGGTGTGAACCTCGGCTGGGCGAGCATCGGCGCCAGTGCCGGTCCGCTGGCCTGGATCTCCGCTGCCCTTGGCGTTGTGCTGGCCGCCGCAAGCCTGCTGATGGACTTCGAGGTCATCGAGGTTGGCGTCCGTAATGGTGCTCCGGAATCGGAGTCGTGGCGCAGCTCCTTCGGCCTGTTGGTCACAATGGTCTGGCTGTACACGAACCTGCTGAGGATCTTGAGCTTCTTCCGGAACTGAGGATTTCAGCTGCAAGGCAGAGACATGCACCGGCCCGGAGTCACCCCCGGGCCGGTGTTTTAGCGTCTGGATCCACCCGGCGACGCAGCGGCTGCCGGAAGTGGCAGTGGCTGTCGGTTTGT
>NZ_JAVTWX010000118.1:0-16823 GCF_032229645.1 Brooklawnia sp. | reverse complement strand
GCCGCGCTCCTCAGCGCAGCGGGACCTGATCCAGATGACGATCGAGCAGCGACCGCGCACCGGACGTCCACGGCAGCGAGCGCCAGCGGCGCACCGGCACCCAGCTGGCTGCCATCGTGGTGCCTCCGACGTCCAATACCTCGGGCTCGGTCGGCTCGACGCAGACCGCTGTGTAGATAATGCGCAGTGCCTGGAAATCCTCCAGCACTCCGGCCGGTGAGCGGCCGATCCAGTGATCGGATTGGACGTCTATCAGCCGCCGGATGCGGACCCGCTGCGAACTCTCCTCCATGATCTCCCGCACGACCCCTTCGCTGGGCGTCTCGTCTCGCTCCAGACCACCACCGGGAAGCTGCCAGAGCCCGGGGATTGCCGTCCGATCGGAACACTGGGTGCCCAGCACTCCCCACCGCGACCGGACGATCGCGTAGGCGGCGATTCGCTGATGCGGTACCGGCCGCTCGTCAGGGGCGATTGCCAGGCTGGGATCCGACCCACGCGACCGCACTCGAGGCGGACGAGAACTGCTCGTCCGCGGCCGGACCTGCGCGGTCAAGACGACGCCCTGGTCGTCCAGATACGTGCTCAACGGCTGGCTCATTAGAAAACCACGCCGCCACAGCAACATCCGGGGGTCTTCGCCGTGGGCCAGGACCGCATCGACAGAGATCTTGGAGCCTGGCGCCAGCACTCCTACGATCCTCATGAGCCAATCATTCCATGGTGGACAATTGTGGAGATCCTATGGATTGTCGATCTTAGTGCCTGCCAGATCGGTCACGAGTCTGGAGCCGGCCGCCTCGATCGTTATCCGTGGTTGATCGGCGCCGAGGGGCTGACTGACGGTCACGGAGATGACGGTCGCGTCCGGCTGCTCAAGTTGCAGCGGCGCAGTCCTGATCAGCTGGCTGATCACCTCCGGATTGATCGCTGTGCGGTCGAATTGCTGGGTGGACGGCGTCTCGCGTCGCTGCGTGGCGAACATCGGCACCGTGGCCGTTCGGATACGGCGTTCGATCACCCCGGGAGTGGTCACCACGTCGGCCCAGGCCTGGTTCGCGCTCGTCATGGGGTCGGTGCTGTCGACGGTCACGCCGACTTCCACGACGAACAGCCTGGTGTCGTAGACGTCGTTGAGCCCGGCGGCGAGATCGTTCTCCAGACTCAGATTGAGTCGCGGGACCAGAGCGCCGTCTCGATCGAAGAAGATCGTGGACGATTCGGGCGATGTCGTCACCGTCATCAGGATCCGCTTGTGGTCGTACTCGTTTATTTGCAGTTCTTGCTTGTCGTGGGATCCGGATATCTGGGCTGCGGTCGCGAAGAGTTGCGCCACGTCGGACAGATTGAAGGAGTTCGGGTCGAAACTGGTCGCTGCCACCAGGTCGGTACCGTCGTCACTAGGAGTGATGACTCCGCCCAGCCAGACCATGGAACGAGGGCGGTCGCCGTCGTCGATGTACGTCAGGCGCACCTGGGTTCTCGCGATCACGACCCGGACGACAGGCTTGCCGTTGGTGGCCTCGACGAGTTGTGCCACCACCTGCTGCGCCAATCCGGGGGAGAGCAGATCGTGCTCGGACGACACTGGCGTTGCACTGACCGATGGCGATGGGGACGCAGAACCGGAGGGGGTGCGCGTCGGCGTCGGCACCGCGCACGACGACAGCACGAGGGCTGCGGCGAGTGCGAGAGCCGAGATGAGGGTGAGACTGCGTGCCTTCACATAGTGCAGGCTACCGTGGCGCCATGAGAAGCCCGATTGACCTCACCCACCGCGCAGACGAGGTGGCACCGCTGCTGTTGGGTTGGGTGCTGCGACGCGGCGAGGTCGCGTTGCGTTTGACGGAGGTCGAGGCCTACCTGGGCCTTGACGATCCGGCCTCGCATGCCTACCGCGGGCCGCGTGGTCGGGCGGCCACGATGTTCCGGGCCCCGGGCTGTCTCTACGTCTACCTCAGTTACGGCGTCCATCGGATGGCCAATATTGTCTGCTCGCCGGCCGGGTCGGCCTCGGCGGTGCTGTTACGCGCCGGCGAGGTGGTCGCCGGTGTCGAGATCGCCAGGCACCGGAGAGGCCGGGACGAAGAGCCGGCCAACCATCCCGTGGCACGGCTGGCCAGCGGCCCCGGCAACCTCGGTGCCGTGCTCGGCCTGGATCTGGCGGACGATGGCGCCCGGCTGGGCGTGGAGTTCAGCTTGGAACCAGGGGATAGCCCTAGCCGCACGGTGATGGTCGGGCCGCGCACGGGCATCAGCCATGCCGTCGATTGGCCATTGCGATTCTGGCTCGCCGATGAACCGAGCGTGAGCCCATATCGGCGCTCGCCGAGGGCTTCGCGGCCGGCTGAAGATCGGCTGTGAGCAATCATCGAATACCTACCCATGGCGGCCCCCGGGGCACTAAGGTGACAGCCAACCCGAGCCAAGACGTTCGGGGCATCACAACTCAACGAAGAAGTGAGAAGCCCATGGAACAGACAAGTGAGGTCACTGCCGAGACCGAGGGTAAGACCGTGGTCGTGAGCCGGACGGTAAAGCAACCTGTCAAGGTCGTTTGGGACGTGCTCATGACCGATGATGGCGCCGAAGCGCTGTTGGGGCCGGGCGCCAAACTGGGTGCCAAAGGACAATCCTGGCACTCTCATAGCGGACGCGAAGGCGTTATCCGCAGCTTCCACCCGCTGGAACAGATCCGCTTCTCGTATCGTTCCAACGCGGCCACGACGCCGTCCCTGGTGGCGGTGAATCTCAAACCGGCTGGCGATGAAGCCACCGAGATCGAGATTCAGCACTCTAACCTGGGCCCCGATATTGAGCGCACCTGGGCGCTGGATCGCTGGTCGGCAGCGTTGGAACGGATCGAAAGCGACTGCCTCTAGACAACCGCTGTAACAGGGCCGCGTCATGCGTGTGCTCATCGTTTGCGGCACCCGAATCATCGAATGACTAGGTTGACACTACCTCGGCACGGTGAGCACCGGCCGGGGTAGTGTCAGCAGCATGATGCGCTTTTCGAAGAACCTGCTGCTCGTTCTCGGCAGTGTGGCTGGTATCGCTTTCGTGGCACTGATGGTGTACGACATCGTCCAGATCAACCAGCTGCATGCTGTTGCCGTCGCCAATCGCAGCGCGGGATTCGCGAATCCTCGTAACTGGGTCATGATCGGCGCGCTTCTCGGTTTGGTTGCAGGCCTGTTACTCGGCATGGGCATCGCGATGCCCAACAAGACGTTCAAGGCCCGCTACGCCGAGGCTCGCCGTCTCGAGGCCGGGTTAGACGCCGGAGAGGCTGCTCCTGACGCCTCCCACAAGGCGGACAAGCACGTTGCGGATGCTCGCGAATCGCAGTCCGTCAAGCCTGCGTCTGAGCAGGTCGGTCCTGAGCAGTCGGAGCCGCCGCAGTAGCGGATCGGTGACCGCGAAGCTCAACGGCGGGATCTCCCAGTCTCGGTTGGCCAGGTCTCGTCCGGCTCCGGGGTGTGCCGTTCGTCCGTCTCATCATCGTCTGACGCCGAGGGCGTCGCTTGAGTTGTGGGGCTCTCGGCCGGCGCTTCCTTCTGGGGGACGCCCATGATGATCGGCTCGGGGGTCCAGCGAGGGCCGGTCGGCGTTGGGGAAGCATAGACCGTTGTGGGGAACGCGGCATGGCCCTCGACAGTTGCCGCGGCTGCGGGGCTATCGACGGGTGCGCGCCCGAAAGCGATCGTGAACGCCATCAAGGCGACGGCCAACGCAGTCGATCCGGCAATCAGGGTCCCCACGAATCCGCCGCTTGTCTGCCCAGGTGAGGAGTTGCTGCGACCCAAAAGGCTCAGGAGGGGCAGCTTCTCGGCGCCGTCGGCGGTAGGCCGCTCGTCCGCCGCAAAATCTTCGGGGTCTCGTCCAGCCATCACGCCTCCTCCACGTTTCGTGGTTATGCTCCGAAGAGTAATCCTACGGTCTGTGTTCAGGATCGACCAGCCATCTTGTCGGAGCTGGCTTTAAAAGCGTCCGCAAAGCCGGGGTTGGCCGCTCGTATGACGAATGCCAACGAGGCCGCGCATCTGATCGGGCTGGACTGGGGCACCACCCATGCCCGTGAGGGTCTGACAGCAGGCCAGTCCCGGGGCCGGTCTGAGGCATCTTGGCAACAAGGTGGCGGGCGTCTTCGCTGCCAGCTTAGGGTCTAGAGAAACGTCGCAGGCAGGCGCCGTCCGCTGGTCCGGCGATCGACGACGCGGCACCGGTGCGAGCGCGCACCTGAGACTCATGGGCAGAACAACGAAAGGCTTAAGTCATGGAGAATCGTCACACGGTGAGCAAGTCCGAGACTGCGCGCATGAACACCGCGGAATTGCGGGCAAACTTCCTCGTCCCAGACTTGTTCGTCGATGGCGAGATCACCTTGGTCCACAGTCATGAGGACCGAGTGATTCTCGGCGGGGCAGCGCCGTTGGACGAGCCGCTCTGGCTGCTGGCCCCCGACGAGGTGCGGGCCGACTACTTCCTTCAGGGCCGAGAGATGGGCGTCTTCGTCATCCAGGGCACCGGAGTCATCACGACCGACGGAGATGGGCATGAGCTGCCAAAGGGCGGCTGCTTGTATATCGGACGCGGAGTGCGCGATGTCAGCTTCGCCTCGGTGGGCGATGAGCGGGCGCTCTTCTACTTCTTCAGCGCACCTGCCCACACCAGCTACCCGACCGCGTCGGTGCTGCCGGGCCACGGAGATATTCGTGAGCTCGGTGATCAGGAGCATGCGAACCGGCGGACTTTGAACCGCTACATCCACGACGACGGCATTCAGTCATGCCAGATCGTGATGGGCCTGACTCAACTGCATTCGGGCAGCATGTGGAACACCATGCCGGCGCATACCCACGACCGGCGCACCGAGTGCTACCTCTACCTGGATGTTCCCGAGGATGCTCGCGTCGTCCACCTGCTCGGCGACCCGAACCAGACCCGGCACATGATCGTGGCGAACCACGAGGCGATCATTTCGCCGAGTTGGTCGATCCACTCCGGTGTCGGCACCCAGGCCTACAGCTTCATCTGGGCGATGGCCGGCGAGAACAAGAGCTTCGACGATATGGATCATCAGCCCATCGACACCCTGCTCTGAGCCGGTAGGTCAGCCGCGCGTAGCCGCAGATCGGGCAGCCCCGGGCCTGGTGGTCAGGCCATTTCGTCCCCGGATTGTGTAGCGTGAGAGCCCGTCGTGGCCGCTCAAACTACACAATCCGGTGAAAGGGCCCGCCATCTACACGATCAGGGAGAGGGACGGACTACAGGCTGGCGCCGTTCGACCTGATGATCTGCTGGTAGTCGAAGAACGACTTCTTGCGGTAGCGCTCGAGCGTTCCGGAGCCGTCGTCATTGCGGTCGACGTAGATGACGCCGTAACGCTTCGACAACTGCGCGGTGGACGCGCTGATCAAGTCGATCGGGCCCCACCAGGTATAGCCGAGGAGGTTGACGCCGTCGGCGATTGCCTCGCGCACCTGTTCCAGGTGGTCGCGCAGATACGAGATGCGGTAGGAGTCGTCCACGGTCTTGACACCGTCGATCTCGACCAGTTCGTCTTTGGCACCCAGCCCATTCTCGACGATGAACAGCGGCACCTGCCAGCGCTCCCAGTAGTCATTGAGCACGATCCGAAGCCCCACCGGATCAAGCGCCCAGCCCCACTGCGAGACCGGCAGGGTCGGATTCTTCGCCCCGCCCATGATGTTGCCTTCGCCCACGATCCGCTTGGCCGGGTCGGCTGTCTCGCAGACGCTCATGTAGTAGCTGAAGGACACGAAATCGACGGTGTTCTTCAACACCTCGCGGTCGGCGTCGGTGATCTCGAGTTCGATGCCCTGGTCGCGCAGCTTGCGCAGATAGTAGCCGGGGTAGGCGCCGCGCACATGCACGTCACCGAAGGCGTAGTTCTCGTGCTCGGCATACCTCGCCGCCCACACATCCGCCGGGTCCGGGGTGAGCGGGTAGGTCGGCATCGCCAAGATCATGCAGCCGATCTTCGCGTCCGGAGCGACCTCACGGGCGATCTTCGTGGCGGACGCAGAAGCCACCAGCTCGTTGTGGATCGCCTGATAGAGCTGCGTCTTGCTCAACTTCTCCTTCGGCGTCCAGATACCGCCGGACATCAGTGGGGCGTGTAGCACAGAGTTGATCTCGTTGAAGGTCAGCCAATATTTGACGCGCTTGCCGTAACGCTCGAACAGGACACGGGCGTAACGCTCGTAGCAGCCGATCAGTTCGCGGCTGGTCCAGCCGTCGTAGGTCTTGGCCAGATGCAGCGGGGTCTCGTAGTGGGAGATGGTGACCAGTGGCTCGATGCCGTGCTTCTCGCATTCGTCGAGCACCCGGTCGTAGAAGGCCAGACCGGCCTCATTTGGCTCGAGCTCGTCACCGTTCGGGAAGATCCGACTCCAGGCGATCGAGAAGCGGAAGACCTTGAAGCCCATCTCGGCGAACAGCGCGATGTCGTCGGAGTAGCGGTGGTAGAAGTCGATGCCTTCGAGTTTCAGGTTGTCAAGCGTTGGTTCGTCGGTGGGTCCGGTGGAGATGCCGCGCGGCATCACGTCCTGGATCGAAGCGCCTTTGCCGTCCGCGTCCCAGGCTCCTTCAAACTGATTCGCGGCGGTCGCCCCACCCCATAGGAATCCTTCGGGGAACGGTTGGCCGGTCAGTTCTGTCGTGGTCATCTGGCGTCCTTTCTCATTTTCCGGTGAGCCGGGCTATGTGCAAGATCAGGTAGGTGGCTTCGTCGTCGGTGAGCGAGGTGCCCAGCCGCATCTCCAGCAGCACTCGCACCTTCTGTGCCGCCTGGGCTGCGTCGGGGAACGACTCAAGGACCGACACGTTGAACGCGCGGCTGCTCGGCTAGTTGCTGTCCGCTTGCCGCGCGCGAGAAGAAGTAGCGAAGATGGGTGACGAAGCGGGCGGAGTTGATGTCGTCGGTGGGGAATTCGCGTCCGTAGGCCGATTCGAGAACCTCGAAGACCTGTGAGAGGACCTCGGTCATCGCGAAGGTCTGCGACAGGTCGTTGGTGGCGAACGCTATGGCGTTCACGAAATGCAGGGTGATGGCAACGGCGTCCTCGTCACTGAGCGGCAGCCGGCCGACCTCGCGGGCCATCGCGATCGAGCGCCGTGCCATCTGATACTCGTTGGGGAACAGGTGCGATACTTCACCCTTCAGCGGGTGCGGGGTGACGGTCCCGGTCTCGGCGCGTTTGACGGCGAAGACGAGGTGATCTGCCAGCGCGACGATAAGTGCCTGCTGGAAGGTCGTCTGCCATTCGGCTTGGGCGGCGTCCACGATCATCCGGGCGACGCCGATGTATTCGGGCGAGATGTTGACGAGGAAATCGCGCAGAGTCACGTATTCTTCGCGCGTCGAGGGAGTGAAGACCTCCACGATCTTGGCCGGATCCACCCGCTGCCCGGCCGACTTCTGGAAGCCGAGTCCGCGTCCGGTGAGGATTACTTGAGAACCATCGGAATCGGTGGCAAGAACAACATTGTTGTTCAGCACCTTGACGATCTCCATGTGATCTTCCCTTGTCATGACTAAATTCAGCGTAGTGGACGCTCCCCGTTCCTGGTAGGCGTCCACCGGACGACGTGCGGATCAGCCGAGATCTGCGCCGTTGCTGGCGATGGCGTTGCGATACCAGTAGAAACTGTCTTTGCGGTAGCGGGCCAGATCCAACAGATCGTCCTCGTCGCGGTTGACGAAGATGAATCCGTATCGCTTGGCCACGCCCTGGTGTGTGGAGACAAGGTCGATCGCCGACCACGGGTTGTAGCCCATCACCTCGACGCCGTCGCTGATCGCGAGCCGAATCTGTTCGATGTGATCGCGCAGGTAGTTGATGCGGTACGTATCGTGCACCGCACCGTTTTCCAGCCTGTCGTAGGCGCCCAATCCGTTCTCGGTGACCAGCAGCGGCAGGTGGTAGCGATCCCACAAGGCCCGGAAGGTGTTGCGGAAACCTATCGGATCCATTTCCCAGCCGAAATCGGTGTGCGGTAGATGCTCGTTGCGCACACCCAGAAAGACGTCCTTCTCGCCTGAGAAGAGTTGCTGATCCGAACTTCCGGGGATCGGCTCATCGCTGGGCAGCGGCTTGGCCACGGTCATCGACGTGTAGTAATTGAACGCGATGAAATCCGGCTTGGCTTCGGCGAGCAGGTCCATATCGCCGTCTTCGAGCTGCGGGGTCGCCCCGAGTTCTTCGAGATAGCGCCAGGCCACCGTGTTGTAGATGCCCCGGACCGACGCGTCCAGATAGAACCAGTTACGGATCGAGTTGACGTCGTCCGCAGCCAGCACATCCTCCGGGTCGCAGGTCGCCGGATATGTCAGGGCGATATTCGGTGCGGGCCCGATCTTGGCGGCCGGCAGCATCTGGTGGCAGGCCAGGATCGCCTTCGCCTGGGCCAGCATCATATGGTGATTGGCTTGGTAAAGCGCCGACTTCGGGCTGCCCGGTTTGACCGTGCCGATCGCCTCGCCGACCAGAATCATCATGTTCTGCTCGTTGATCGTCAACCAGTAGGTGACTTTCGAGCCGTATTCGGTGAACAGGATCTTCGCGAAGCGGTCGAATGCCGCAACCGTCTCCCGGTTCTGCCAGCCGCCCTTCGCGTCCAGCGCCGCGGGCAGGTCGAAGTGATACATGGTCACGATCGGCTCGATGCCGTGCGCGAGGAGCTCATCGATCAGCCGGTGGTAGAAGTCGATGCCGGCCTGGTTGATCTTGCCGTCGCCGTCGGGGACGATCCGCGTCCAAGCGATCGAGAAACGATATGACTTGAGCCCCATCTCGGCGAAGAGTGCGACGTCCTCGGTCACGTGATGGTAATGGTCGGAGCAGACGGTGAAGTCGGCGATGCCCGGCTTGGTGTGGCCGTTCACGTCGATCACCGAAGGACCTTTGCCATCGGCGTCCCATGCGCCCTCGACTTGATAGGCGGAGGTCGATCCGCCCCAGAGGAAACCGTCGGGGAATGCGGAGAGTCTGTCATAGCGCATGAGTCTCAGGCCTCGATCGTCAGTGCGGCGTCGCTCGCGGCGACCCGGCCGGCGGACTCCGGCGTGATAGTGCCGAGAGCCTTCGTGTTCGTGATGACCATGATCGTCGTCGGATCGAAGCCGGCGTCCGTGATCTTGGCGAGGTCGACTTCGGCGAGGGTGTCGCCGAGGTTGACGTGCTGTCCCTTGGTGACGGCGGCGGTGAACCCATCGCCCTTCATCGAGACGGTGTCGATGCCGATGTGGACGAGCACTTCGACGCCGGTGTCGGATTTGATGCCGTAGGCGTGGCCGGTCGGGAAGACCGTGACCACGGTGCCCGAGACCGGCGTGATGAAATGGCCGTCCGAGGGGATAATCCCGACACCTGTGCCGAGCACGCCGGAGGCGAAGACCTTGTCCGGTACGTCGGCCAGGGCGATGAGTTCGCCGTTGACCGGGCTGGAGATGGTGGTGGTCACGCCGGTGAGGACCGGGGCTACTGCTTCGACGGTGGTTTCGGGCTCAAGGACCGCTTCGGCCTTAATCGAATCGGCGGCATCGTTCTTGCTGTCCACGCCGAACAGCAGGGTCAGCAGGAAGGCGACCGCCATACCGACCGCGATACCGATGAGCAGCATCACGAAGCTGCCTTGGCCCAGATAGGCGGGCAGTGCCAGCAACGAGGGGATGACGAACGTGCTGGACGCGGCTCCGCCGATCGCCGAGATCATGCCGCCAATGGCGCCACCGGCAAGACCGAAGTAGAACGGCCGCTTCATGGGCAGGTTCACGCCGTAGATGATCGGCTCGGTAACGCCGGCGAGGATGCCCGAAACCGCGCCCGGCAGTGCCACTTCGCGGCGCGTCTTCGACTTGGTGCGGATGGCAACGGCGATGGCGGAGCCGGACTGAGCAAGCACCGCCGCCGGAATCGGCCCGGCCAGCAGCGAGTATCCGAGGGTGCCGAGGTCGTTGATCATCACCGGCACCATGCCCCAGTGCAGACCGAAGATCACCAATACCTGCCACAGGCCGCCCACGACCGCGCCTGCTGCCCACGGGGCATGGACGAAGAGGAACTGGACGCCCGCCGAGATGCCACCCGCGACGATGGTGGTGATCGGGCCGACAACGATGAGAGTGAGCGGAACCATCACCAGTGCTGTGATCAGCGGAACCATGAAGTTCCGGATCATCCCCGGCAGCGCCTTGGTCAGCACTCTTTCCAGGTGGCCCTGAATCCAGACCGCGAAGACGATTGGGATGACCGACGAGCTGTAGCTCATCATGACGACCGGGATGCCGAAGAAGGTGACCGGCTCGGTGGCGCCGGTAAGGGCGACGATCGAGGGATAGACCAGGGCCCCGGCGATTGCCATCGCGGTGAACTGGTTGGCCTTGAAGCGCTTCGCTGCGGTGATCGCCAGGAAAAGCGGCAGGAAGTAGAAGACGGCGTCGGCGGTGGCGTTCAAGATTGTAAACGTGCTGCCTGCGGCATCCAGCCAGGCAAACTGGGCCGCCATCGACAAGAAAGCCTTCAGCAATGCGATGCCTGCCAACGGCCACAAGATCGGCAGGAAGATACTCGAGATGAGTTCGATGAACTGGGTGAGCAGGCTGCCCTTGGGAGCGTCGTCGTCGGCAGCGACCTCGCCGCCCCCGGCGATGCCGGTTGCCTGGACGAAGTGGTCGTAGACCACCGGCACATCGTCCCCGATGACCACCTGGTACTGCCCGCCGGCCTCCACCACCGACAACACGCCGTTGATCGCCTCGATCTTGGCCTTGTCGGCCTTGCTGGTGTCCTTGAGCTTCAGCCGCAGCCGGGTGATGCAGTGTGCGGCGCTGGCAACGTTCTCCTTGCCGCCGACCCCGTCCAGCACCTGTACGGCCACTTGCTGGAAATCAGGCTTAGCCATCCGTTCCTCCTTGAAAAACCGTCAGAAGACAAAAAAAGACCTGAGACCGTCACCGCGCGAGTTTGCGCGGGAGTGTCTCAGGTCTTGCCTCGAAAGTAACAACCCTGGATGAAGACTGTGTCTTCGGCTTGAATTCTAGGTCTGGTTCCGCGGGCTGTCAACCGCCGAGAGGTGGGTCAGTCGACGACGGTGCCGTCCGGAATCGACTGCGGAGTGTCGGTGGACAGCACCGCATCGCCGCGTACGACCACTCCCTTGCCGAAGGTGAAATCGCCGGTGACGTGCAGCGATGTCGCCTCGACCAGCGACGGGGGACCGGCGGGGAAGCGGGCCTCGAAGTCGTCGATCAACTTGAAAAAGTCGGGATCGAGGCGGACGACAGGACTGCTGGCGCGTCCGATCAACCGGGCGTCGTCGGTGAACTCGTAGATGTCGCTGCGCAAGATGAGCAGATCGGCGGTCGCCTTGACCGGCAAGAAGCGGCTGCGCGGTACCCCGATAGCCTGCGCACCATCGAAGACCTCGACCGCCGCGCCCATCGCGCCTTCCAGTTGAACAACTGCGGGTGAGGTCGCATCGGCCGGGTCAACGGTCTTCTTGTTGATGATCAGCGGCAGCGAGAGCATGCCCTCGTTCGCGTCCAAGACGGCGGCGACCTGTCGCAGATCGAGCCACAGATTGTTGGTGTGCGTCCACGGGTGCTTGACGATGTCGATGAAGGAGTCCATCTCGTCGGGGCTCACCTGCGCGGTGTCACGCAGCACGAGGCGTCCATCGGCGATGCGGTGAGCCAGGTGACCGCCCTTGCGGTCCATATCGGTGCGCTCGCTGATTTCGGCCGCATAGGGGGCGCCGCTGGCCGCGAACCAGCCCGCCAGCCGGGGATCGGGTACCGCGCCCAGATTGTCGATGTTCGCAACGAAGAGGTAGCGGAAGCCCTCGTCCAGCAGCTTGGTGATCAGGCCGCTGGCATACAGCGACGGATAGAAGTCGCCATGGCCGGGCGGGCACCATTCGAGATCGGGATTGGCGGGCCACGCCGCAGGCATCCGGGTATCGTCCAGCAGCTTCGGTTCGCGGCTTTGGACGAACTCCAACGGCAGGTCGCCGACCGGCAGCTGCGGGTATTGCTCGAGGGCTTTCAGGGAGGCTTCCGACGTGTTAAAGCTGTTCATCAGCAGCAGGGGGAGCCTGACATCGTGGGCTTCGCGCAGCGCTAAGATCTGGCGAACCACGATGTCGAGGAAGGTCAGGCCGTCGCGTACCGGGATCAGGCATTTGGGGCCGGCAAGGCCCATGGAGGTACCAAGGCCGCCATTGAGCCGCACCACCGCGGTCTGCGCAAGCGCCTGCATCGCCGCGTCATCGAGAGTTTGGTCGGCCAGCATCGGCGGATCGGTCAGCGGTTCGAGATCGGCCTCGTGCACGTAGCCGGTCTCGCCGCTCGCTAGCCGGTTGAAGCGATCGATGAACGACGCGATCACCGAGGGTGCAGCGCCGTCGGCAGTGAGCTTGGCTATCGCGGCGTCGAGGGCGGGGTCGGTCATTTCTGCGCTCCTAAGTGAGATGACACCTTGTCAGGCGGTGGCATTCGCGGGCCTGTCCACGCTCAACAGCTTAGGGCCTGACGATGAATTGGCGCGTCGAGTGGTCCTCAAAAGGCTCGCACCGACATAATCTGCAACGATGGGAGAGGCAATGAGGCTCGTGGAAGGAGAACAGGGGCTTGAGTTATTCGATGGCTGCCAGTGACTGGGACGACACACTCGTACCGCTTGGCGACACGATTCCTGAACGGACCAAGGCAGCGCTGGATCGCATCCGGGCCGACGGGGTCGCGATGGTGGTCGTCTCGGGGCGCAGCGTCCACGGCTTACGAGTACAACTGAGGCGCAACGGGATCAGTCTGGACGGGCTCTACCTGATTGCCCTGAACGGGGCGCTGGCGGTCCGTGCTTGGGACGATGAGGTCTTGTTCTCCCATCAACTCGATCCCGATTTGGCTGCTCGGGCGGCCCGGATCTGCGCTGAGGCTGGGGCCGCGGTCATGGTTCACCATCATGATCAGCTGTGGACCGACCGGCCGGAGGATTTTGCGGTGCGCTTCGAGGCCGAATCAAACGATCTCGCGCCGCTCCTGGTCGGCGATTTCGATGCCTTGGACTTTGTCCCGGCCAAGCTGCTGATCGGCGGTGAGAATGCGTTGCTCAAGCCATTGTGTGAGCGGCTGAAAAGCGAATTCGCGGACGAGGCCGAGGTCATGCTGTCGGCGGACTTCTTGATGGAGTTCACTGCCAAGGGGGTGGACAAGGGGCACGCGCTGCGGGGGCTGTGCGAGGCAATCGGTGTTCCGCTCGACGAGGTGGTTGCGTTCGGCGACAACTTCAACGACATCCCGATGATGAAAGTGGCGGGGCATTCGGTGGCCGTGGCCGATGGCGTCCGCGAGTTGCTTGAGATTGTTGATCAGGTCACTGCCCCGAGCAGCGAGTGCGGCGTGGCCGATGTCCTGGATGAGCTTTTCCCGTCTGATCCGATGTGACGATGGAACAACTCAGCGAGCATTGCTGGATCGCCACCAGCCGCTTCTGCCGGATGAACACCGTAGTGGTCACTGGTTCGTCGGGGGCCTTGGTGGTTGATCCGGGAGTTCATGGCGATGAGCTGGCGGCGTTGGCTGCGCAGCTCGCCGACCGGTTCGGCGGTTGCGCGCTGGCGGTTTCCACCCATCCGCACTGGGATCATCTGCTCTGGGCCGCCGATCTCGGGCGAGCGCCCAGGCTGGCGTCCGCGCGGGCCTGCGAATTGGTCGCCGATACCGGTCGACTGGGCGGGATTCGCGCCGAGGCGGCCGAGGAGGTTCCGGAGTGCGAGCTGTCACTGCTCGGCGGTGTCTTGCCGTTGACCGATTACGTGTTGCGCGATGATGCGACGGATGAGGCAGTAGCCGGACGAATCGGCTGGGATGGCCCGGAGGTTGAGTTCGTCGTCCATGACGGGCACGCGCCCGGGCATCTGGGGCTGCGGGTGCCTGCCGACGGCGTGGTGATCGCTGGAGACATGTGTTCGGACGACGAGGTGCCGTTGCTCGATCTCAATGGGGCAGCCCCGCTCGATGACTACTGGGATGGGATCAGTAAGCTCGCGCGGCTCGCCGATCAATGCGAGGCACTGGTTCCAGGACACGGCACAGTGGCCCGTGGGATCACCGAGGTGCATGAGCGTTTCGAGCGCGACCACGACTATCTGCTGTCCATGGCGACCGGTCGTTCGATAAACGACGCCCGACTCGATGGCCCCGGACGAGAGTGGATGCTTGTCGAGCACGAGGCGATGTTCAACTGGTGCTTGCGATCGCCTGCAACGTGACAGCTGACGCGCTGGCTAGGGCCGATGCTATTGATGGTAACTCAGTTGCCGGCGCAGCTCTTGCGAAAGGCTGTTCCGCTTACATTCCGGAGTATGGTCTGACCATACGTAGTCGACGCGGTCCCGTAGGAAAGGGGCCGCGTTTTCTTGTGAAAGGGCTGTGAAATGGCAACGTTGGTGCAAGCGTCGGTGGTTAGCGAGTCGCGGGCTGTGAAGCGGTACGGAACGGCCAAGCCGAGCGAGATGACGACCCTTCGTTGGTTCGATGTCGGTCTCGCTGTTGCTGCTCTTTTGCTGCTGGTGGGCGTTATTGGTACCGCCAGTGTTGAGGTGCAGGCGATCGCGTTGGCGGTCGCTGTGGCCGGAGCGTCGGTCGGCGCGACTTGGTACCTGAATCGTCGCCGCAACAGCTGAGTGCGGCAGTTCAACTGACCCCCGCAATGGCGACGGGCCGATCACGTTTTCCGGATGGGAGAGACGGATCGGCCGGTTTGGTCTTATGAGGCGTCCTGGCGGTGAGGCTCAGGCTGATTGAGGCTCAGGCGGCGGGATGTCTCGCGTCCGTCGAAGGTGTCACGAGACAGACGAACCGCGCACAACAAGCCGCGGGCCGACGAGTTCGAGCCCATGTGACTGCTTACCGTCCATGGCCTCTGCCAGGCGGTGGGCGGCCATGCGTCCGAGATTTTCAAGATTCATGTCGATGCTGGTCAGCGGAGGGCGAGCACCTGCGGCGAGAATCTCCCAGTTGTCGTGCCCAACCACGCCCACCGACGAGGGGACCGATCGTTCAAGATCGTGCAGGGTGTCGAGTGCGCCGCGGGCGATCTGATCGCTGCCGCAGATCACCGCGTCGATGTCGGGATATTGAGTAAGTGCGGTGTGCATTGCGGCACGGCCCCAGGCCTCTGTCCAACTGCCGAAATATGCTCGTCCACCCGCGGGCTCAAGACCCTCCTGGTTGAGCCGATCGAGAGCGCCGGTGACTCGTTCAACTGATGCGCCGTAGCTCTGATCGCCGCCGATGATCGCGATCCGGCGGCGTCCGGAGACAATCAGGTGATCAGCGGCCAGTCGCCCTGCGGCAACGTTGTCGTAGACGATCGAGCAGTCCGCCGGGTCGTCCGATGGTGCATAGGCGTACACCACCGGCACCGGGATCCCTCGCCCCAGCGACGGTCGGGCGTCGGTGCGTGCGCCCACGATGATGAGCCCGTCCACACGCCTTTCCATCAGGACGCCGAGATGGTAGCGCTCTCGGATCGAGTCGCCCCGGGCGTCGCACAACAGCACCGAGACCTTGTTGATACCGAACGCGTCCTCGGCGCCCATCAGCAGGGGGATCGAGAAACGGCCTTCGAGGTCGTGGGTGATCAGCCCGACGGTTCCGGTACGTCCCGTGAGTAGCGACTTCGCGAGGGTGTTTGGCACGAAACTCAGCTCGTTCGCGGCGTTGACGACTCGTTGCCGGGTTCTTGCGCTGACATCGCTACGGCCGTTGAGAGCTTTCGAGGCGGTAGAGATCGATACTTGGGCCAGTTGAGCGACGTCGACCAAGGTCGGCTGGCGTGTCGACCGAAAAGTAATCGCATCGGTTTCTGACATGGCTCACCTCCCTGGACTGAAACTCCGCCTAGAAGGACTCTACCCGACTCGCCGCTGGCGATCTCAACGCGTGGGTAACAACGGAATGCCTCGCACTTGACGTGCTGGGTGCGGCGTGTTTTGATTACCGCAAACCTTTTCGAAGATTTCGGACGAGGGCGGAATCCTCGTCCCCAGCCAATCGGGAACCCTCGATGAAGAGAGGACCAGTCATGAGAATCCGCAATTTCCTGGCCGCTGTCGCCGCACTGAGTGTCGGCATCGGTCTGACCGCCTGCGGGGGTTCCGAAACCCCTGGCAGCAGCCAAAGCGCGACGGGCGGCAGTTCATCGGCAGCACGAACCGACGCTCTCCTGGCCATGGCAGAGGCAGAACTCAGGCTGCCGAAGGCGGACAGGTCGTACCCTTGCCCGGACCCTGCCGCGCTCGATGCCCTCCGGGCCGACCTCCTAGTGGCGCCGACGAACCTGCGCAGGGCCGAGCCGGAGTTCGCGCACGACGAGGTCCGTCGCTTCGCGACGGCCGTGCTCCTGGTGCGGGCCGGCTCCCTCACCGGAACCTTGAAGGCCTCCGGGCCGGTCCGGTGGTCGCTGGCTGCCGCCAAGCTCGCGTGTGAAGGCAGGCTCAGCGGGCCGGGGGATCCCCACGCCGAGCTTGAAACTCAGATCGCCCAGTTCGACGCTCTCGGCGACGAGTCCACGATCCGCTGGAAAGACGTGCCGCTTGAAGCTGCGCTTGAGCTACCGAACGCGTATGAGCTTCTCCGCCACATGCTCACTGCGAGTGCCACGAGAGGGCACGATGTCATGGCAACACTCGTCAGAGTTGCTTCGCTTCAGCAGCGATACGAGAAGATGGTCGACGTATCACGCGCTGAGCCGGTCGTACGCCTCCTTGTCGAGGAGGTCGACCAGCCG
>NZ_JAVTWX010000117.1:0-31566 GCF_032229645.1 Brooklawnia sp. | reverse complement strand
GAGGGCGAACCTCCGCCTTATCATGCATCCCGCCCAGAAACCGCCACTCGACGCGCTAATTCTCTGTCAGGCCCTTACTATGTACCAGCGGACCCAACCCGGGGTTCCAGCTAGGAGGAATGGCCGTATGTCGACCGCCAATGCTAGTCCCGCAGTTCGTCCATTGCCGATCTGGGCAGTCGCCCTGATCGCCACTTTGGGCAGTCTGCTCTTCGGTTACGACACCGGCGTGATCTCCGGCGCATTGCCGTTCATGGCTCACCCGGTCGCCGACGGCGGTCTGGGGCTGAGTAATGTGGCGGAGGGCATCATCACCGCTGCGCTGCCCATCGGTGCGGCATTCGGTTCGGTCTTCGGCGGCGGCCTGTCGGATCGATTCGGACGCCGACGGATG
This sequence comes from Brooklawnia sp., assembly GCF_032229645.1. Lineage (NCBI taxonomy): Bacteria > Bacillati > Actinomycetota > Actinomycetes > Propionibacteriales > Propionibacteriaceae > Brooklawnia > Brooklawnia sp. The sequence goes on along the minus strand of NZ_JAVTWX010000117.1, from coordinate 31,172 downwards.
CTGCTCTGGTTGGCCGTCATCTTCTTCGTCGGCGCTGTCGGTGCCGCACTGTCTCCGACCATGCACGTGATGGCTTTCTTCCGGGTGGTGCTGGGCATCGCCGTCGGCGGCGCATCGACCACGGTGCCGGTCTACCTGGCCGAGGTCTCACCGGCCGAGCGTCGTGGTTCGATCGTTGCGATCGATCAGGTGATGATCGTCACCGGTCAGTTGCTCGCTTACACCAACAATGCGCTGATCGCGCAGCTTTACGGCGAATCGTCGTCGTGGCGCTGGATGCTTATCTTGGCTTCGATCCCCGCTATCGGGTTGTGGATCGGCATGCGGCTGATGCCGGAATCGCCGCGCTGGTTCGTCGCGCAGAACCGCGAGGACGAGGCTCGTCACGCGCTGGCCAGGGTCGGCGCCGAGCACGCCGAGGCGCAGATCGATCAGATCCGTTCCACCATCGACAAGAACGACTCTCAAGAATCATTGGGATTCGGTGCGCTACGGCTGCCGTGGGTGCTGCGCATTGTGGTGATCGGCATGGGGTTGTCGGTCATTCAGCAGATCACCGGTGTCAACGCGATCATGTACTACGCGCCGCGGATTCTGGAATCGACCGGTATCGGGACGAACGCCGCGCTGACGGCGACCATCGCCAACGGCGTCATCAGTGTGCTGGCCGCTTTGGCGGGCCTGGTGTTGGTACGCAAGCTGAAGCGCAAGAAGCTGCTGGCCTTGGGTCAGGTGCTGATCATCTTCTCGCTGCTCGGCATCGGCGTGATCTCGCTGGTCACCGAGGGACAGGGTGCCACCTGGCTGGTGTTGATCTTGATGCTGGTCTTCCTGACCGGTCAGCAGGGCGCCGTCTCCCCGGTCACCTGGGTGATGATCTCCGAGGTCTTCCCGTTGCGTATCCGCGGGCTCGGGGTTGGTCTGTCGGTGCTCGTCCAGTGGCTGGCCAACGCGGTGATCACGTTCAGTTTCCCGGTGCTGCTGGGCTGGGTCGGTCTTGGGCCGGTCTTCATGACCTTCGCGGTGCTCAATGTCATCGCCTTGTGGCTGGCGGCCCGTCATCTGCCGGAAACCTCGAACCGCAGCCTCGAGGAGATCGAGGAACTGATGGCCTCTCGCCCGGCCCGTTCGCCGAAACCGGCGGTCAAGGCGTCCTGAGCACAGCCACCAAGGGCCTGACAGGGAATTGACACGCAGCGGTAATTCTCTGGAGGGTCCTAAGATGTCTCGTGAGTTGGCCGTCACCCAGATGGCCTGGCCGCCGGGACCGGTGGCGTGGACGACACAACAGGAGTGCTCGTGGCTTTGACCGCGCAGGACGTCGCGAAGCTGGCCGATCTGGCCCGCATCGAACTGACTGAGGAAGAACTGGCCCGGCTGGCTCCGCAGATGGATGAGATCCTGGCATCGATGGCCACCCTCGCCGAGGCCATCGACGACGATGTACCACCGATGTCGCATGCGGTGCCGCTGGTCAATGTCTTCCGCGATGACCAGGTGCGTCCGAGTTACCCGGCGTCCGCAATGCTGGCCGCTGCGCCGGCCGTCGAGGAGAATCAATTCCGCGTCCCGCGGATTCTGGATGCGGAGGAATGATGTCGTCCACGATCAAGCAGACCGCCGCGGAACTAGCCCGCCGGATCGCGGCGGGCGAGCAGAGTTCCGAAGAGGTCACCCAGGCTCATCTGGACCGCATCGCGCAGGTGGACACCGACGTGCATGCATTCTTGGCCATCGACGCCGAACGCGCACTGCAACAGGCTCGCGCGGTCGATGCGAAGGTTGCCGCAGGCGAGAGGCTGGGCCCGCTGGCCGGCGTGCCGATCGGTGTGAAGGATCTCTTCTGCTACCAGGGACTGCCGACCACCGCCGCCTCCCGCATTCTGGAGGGCTGGATCCCGCCATACAACTCCACCGTGGTTGACAGGCTGCTGGCAGCTGGCCTGGTGATCCTCGGCAAGACGAACCTCGACGAGTTCGCGATGGGGTCATCGACCGAGTCGTCGGCTTACGGGCCGACCCGCAACCCGTGGGATCTGGAACGGATCCCGGGCGGCTCGGGCGGCGGCTCGTCCGCCTGCGTGGCAGCGTTCGAGGCCCCACTGGCGATCGGCACCGACACCGGCGGCTCGATCCGTCAGCCCGCCGCGGTGACCGGCACCGTCGGTACCAAGCCGACCTACGGCGGAGTCTCCCGATTCGGCGTGATCGCGATGGCGTCCTCGCTCGATCAACCCGGACCGTGCGCCCGCAACGTGCTGGACGCGGCATTGCTGCACGAGGTCATCGGCGGCCACGATCCGGCCGATTCCACCTCGATCGACTCCCCGCTGCCCGACGTGGTCGCGGCGGCCCGAAAGGCCGACATCAAAGGTCTACGCATCGGTGTCGTCCACGAGTTGGGCGGCGAGGGCTATGCGCCCGGCGTCGAGCAGCGATTCGCCGAGGCAGTCGAACTGCTCTCCGGCCTGGGCGCAGACATCGTCGAGGTCAGCTGCCCGCACTTCGATTACGCACTGGCGACCTATTACCTGATCATGCCCGCCGAGGTATCAAGCAACCTGTCGCGCTACGACGGCATGCGTTACGGCCTGCGCGTCGGCGACGACGGGTCCGCGTCCACCGAGCAGGTCATGCGGTTCAGCCGCGCCGCCGGTTTCGGGGATGAGGCGAAGCGTCGCATCATGATTGGCACCTACGCGCTGTCGGCGGGCTACTACGACGCCTACTACGGGTCGGCTCAGAAGATGCGCACCCTGATCGCGCGGGACTTCGCGAACGCCTTCGGCAAGTGCGATGTGTTGATCTCGCCGACGGCACCGACTACCGCGTTCAAGTTCGGCGAGCGGACCAACGATCCAATGGCGATGTACAAGTCCGACCTGTGCACGATCCCGGCGAATCTTGCCGGCATCAGCGCGGCGAGCTTCCCGATCGGATTGGCCGCCGAGGATGGGTTGCCGGTCGGCCTGCAGGTGATGGCCCCCGCGATGGCCGATGATCGCTGCTATCTGCTCGGCGGGGCCCTGGAGGCCGCGCTCAATGATCGCTGGGGATCACCGCTGCTCGACCGGATACCCGAGGTCGGCCAGGCCGCCGGCCGTGAGGGGAGAACGCGATGAGCGTCTATGCGAGCGATGAGCTGATGGACTACGACGAGGCGATGGAGCGCTTCGATGTGGTGCTGGGCCTCGAGGTGCACGTCGAGCTGAATACTGCGTCCAAGATGTGGTGTGGCTGCACGACCGAGTTCGGTGGTGCACCGAACAGCCACACCTGCCCGGTCTGCCTGGGATTGCCCGGCTCGCTGCCGGTGGTCAATAGGAAGGCCGTCGAATCTGCGATCCGGATCGGTCTGTCACTGGGCTGCGGTATCGCCGAATGGTGCCGCTTCGCCCGCAAGAATTACTTCTATCCGGACATGCCGAAGGACTACCAGGTCTCGCAATACGACGAGCCGTTGTGCGTCGACGGCGAGGTCACCGTTGAACTCGATGGCCGCAGCTATGTGATCCCGATCGAGCGCGTGCATATGGAGGAAGACGCCGGCAAGAACACCCACGTCGGCGGCTCGGGCCGTATCCAAGGCGCGGGCCATTCGCTGGTCGACTACAACCGTGCAGGCGTGCCGCTGATGGAGATCGTCACTCGTCCGGTGTTCGGCACCGGCGCGAAGGGTCCCGAGGTCGGCCGGGCCTATATGGCCTATCTGCGCGAGATGATGCGCGCGCTCGGCGTTTCGGAGGCGCGGATGGAGCGCGGCAACATGCGCTGTGACGCGAACGTCTCGCTGATGCCGAAGGGATCGACCGAACTGGGCACCCGCACCGAAACCAAGAACGTGAACTCGCTGAAGTCAGTCGAGGGCGCACTGCGCTTTGAGATCTGCCGACAGGCGGCCGTACTCGCGTCCGGTGGCAGGGTTCATCAGGAGACCCGGATGTGGAACGAGGGTGGCTTCACCACCGCGGGACGCTCGAAGGAAGAGGCCGAAGACTACCGCTACTTCCCGGAGCCCGATCTCGTGCCGGTGGCGCCGAGCCGCGAGTGGGTTGAGGAACTGCGAGCCACGCTGCCCGAGCCACCGGCCGAGCGCCGTGCGCATTTGCAGGCCGAATGGGGATTCACCGATCTCGAGATGCGCGACGTGAACGGCGTCGAAGGGGCGCTTGAGCTCATCGCGGCGACCGTCGAGGCAGGCGCGACGGCGTCGGCCGCTCGCAAGTGGTGGGTCAGCGATCTGGCCCGCCGCTCCAACGAGAACGGCGTCGCGCTGGACGAGGTGGGCATGACCCCGGCCCAGGTGGCCGTCTTGCAGGAGCTGGTGGACGACGGCACGCTGAGCGACAAACTGGCCCGTCAGGTGATCGACGGCGTGCTCGCCGGTGAAGGCGAGCCGGCCGATGTGGTGGCGGCTCGTGGACTGGTGGTGGTCAGCGATGATGGTGCCTTGTCGGCGGCCGTGGACGCCGCGATTGAGGCGAATCCGGCGGTTGCTCAGAAGATCCGCGACGGCAAGGTACAAGCGGCCGGCGCGTTGATCGGTGCGGTCATGAAGGCGATGCGAGGACAAGCCGACGCGGCCCGCGTCCGCGAGCTGATTCTGGAGAAGCTCTCCTGAGGCCACTTGTGGCTCTTTCAGATGGCGAGGGCGTGACTAACTACATGCGATTGCGAGTTGCCTGAACCGCTAAATCGATTCAGCAGGGGAATCAGGCCCAGATCGCATGTAGCCAGTCACGGGCCCTGCGGCCCTATGGTTGGCCGGACTTGACTTTGTAGGTACCCCCGGGGGTATATTAGCGGAGAGCGATACCCCGAGGGGTATATCTGATCCGACTGAACGACCGAAGGGATACCGACGAGATGTGCCGACCTGTTACCTGCCGCACCTGCCAGAAGACGACCTGGGCCGGCTGCGGCCAGCACATTGCCTCAGTGAAGGCCACAGTGCCCGCATCGCAGTGGTGCAACGGCAAGCACACCCAATCCGAGATCGACGCCGCGAAGGCTCAACAGGGTGGCTTCTTCGCGCGTCTGTTCGGGCGCTGAATCCCGCTACCTCGGAAGGACGATCCGCATGGCCACCACCGACCTCACCTTGGAGAACTTCGAGAGCACCATCGCCGAAGGCGTCGTGCTCGTCGACTTCTGGGCCGCCTGGTGCGGCCCGTGCCGGCTTTTCGCGCCGATCTTCGAGCGCGCCTCCAAACAGAACACCGACATCGTCTTCGGCAAGGTCGACACCGAGGCCCAGCAAGAACTCGCCGCGCAATTCGGTATCACCTCGATTCCCACGCTGATGGTCTTTCGTGACGGGATCCTGCTCTTCGCCCAGCCCGGCCTGCTGCGTCCGGCCCAGCTCAAGCAGCTGATCCAAGGCGCGAAAGACCTGGATATGGACGAGGTGCGAGAAGAAATCGCTCGGCGATCCGCCGCCCAATCCTGCTGACGGCTACCGCCCAGCCGGGACATGCTCGGGATCTCGACCACCGTTTGCTAGTTTTCTGTTCACCGAAAGGATCGCCATGAATCGTCGCAGGCCCTCGTTCGTCCGTACTGCCGCATTGTGGTTGGCCGGCGTCGCGCTCGTCATCGGTATGGCGGCATGCTCGTCCGGTTCGCAGTCCGGCTACGAGGCCGCACCGCTCGATAGCGACGCGATTCTGCTCGACGTTCGCACTCCCAGCGAGTTCGCCGAGGGGCATCTTGAGGGCGCCCGGCTTCTCGACTTCAGTGGGGGCCAGTTCGAGGCGGCAATCCCGGGCATGGATCCCGACGCCGAGTACTACCTCTACTGCCGCTCGGGCAACCGCGCCGGCCAGGCCATGAAGCTGATGGAGAAGGCGGGCATCGTCAATGTGACCAACCTCGGCTCCGTCGAGAAGGCGGCGCAGGTGACCGGTCTGCCGATCGTCACCGACTAGATCCTTGGGAGGGCGCAGATTCAGGTCGAGCGCCGGACGATCTTTCGCCGCTCGATAGTCGGCACGTCAGTTGAAGGCGAAAATGGGCGGAATGGCGAGCACGACGAACCCCGCCCATATCAGGTATGCCGGAAGGAAGCGGGTCTGCCAGCCGAAGAGCTGAGCGAAGGGGCGTCTGCCGAGACAGAACCCAGCTCCGAGCACGGCCGACCAGACCAGCTGAATCAGCAGGAGCACGTTGAGGCCGAGAGCCACAACCTTGTTCGGGCTCGCGCCGAATTCGGCGATCCGGCTCGTCATCGCGGCCATCCCGACTGCGTCCACGCCGATTGCGGCAATCAACAGCGCGACCTGCAAACCGTCGAAGAACTGCGGAGGAGCCAGCGGATCGCGTGCCGAGACGGCGTAGAGCAGCAGACCGAGCACCAGCACCAAGATGGCGTCCATGACGATCAGCAGCGTCCGGTCGGCCTCGGTGAGATCACCGGCGTGGATCAGCGCGACCAGGCATCCGACCAGCATGAGGAAGGTCAGCGGCGTGAAGACCTTGGTGAGCACGGGGGCGATATTCTCGACCACGTTCTGCTTGGCCTCCACGAGCCAGGCGGCGACGAGCACCGCGCCAGGCGCGGCCAGCGGAAGAATCCAGCGACCCAGCATGGTATCGATCGAAACCGATGGCAGATCGGCAAGCGTGAGCACCATCGCCAACAAGGCCAGTAGCACTCCGCCGCCGAGGGCCAGCAGAACGTAATAGATCACCAGTTCGCCGGTGAATCGGACGAAGTCCATCCTGCGTTCCTGGGACCGCCAGCGTCCACCGACATAGCCGAGACCCACCGCGCCCCAGGCGACCACCGGCGCATGCAGCGTGGCGACCAGCATGGTCGAGCCACTGTCGTCGAAGGGATATGCGTTGAGCGCCACGGCGAGGACGACGAAGATGCCTGCGATGACCGCAGCCGTAGGTAGTCTCAGGCGACGTTTCCAGCCGAGATAGCCGGCCACGAACGGCAAGATGAGCAGTGCAGCGTTCATGACGAACGCCAGATCGCTGAGCGCCAGCAATCCTGCTTTGATCGTCAGGCCGGCGGCGACCGCGAGGCCCAGCATGACGGCGAGCTCGCGAGACGCTCGGCGGGGGCCCGCCGGTTCGGGAGAAACCAGCACGAGTTGCTTCCACAACCGGTCGGAGTGTTCCCGAGCGAATTCGCGCGAGAGCTCGTCCAGGCTGCCCATCCTCTTGACGGACACCAAGAACGATTCGTCATCGTCGAGGCCCACGGACCGGAGTTCGTCGATGCGTTCGCGCAGATGGTCTTCCATCTCGTCCACGTCTGCGACCGAGATCGCGTCGCGCCGCTGGACATAGCGGCGCCACTGCGCGATCTGAGCTTCCAACTCCTCGTGCGGATTGGGTTGTGGCTGCGCACTCATGATGCCCACCCTCCGATCGGGCGTGCCTGGCCTTCGACGCTACGCCAGACCTGAGCCAACGCGTCCGACACGATGCTCCATTGCTGTTGCCGCTCGGCAAGCAGTGCTTGGCCGGTCGGCGTGATCGCGTAGTGCTTGCGCTTTCGTCCGGTATCGGAGCTGCCCCACGACGCATCGACGTAGCCGAGTCGCTCCAGGCGATGCAGCAGGGGGTAGAGCATGCCGTCGGTCCATTGCATCTGGCCACCGGACAACTCATTGACGCGCTTGAGAATCGCGTAGCCGTAGGATTCGCCGCTGGCCAGGATTCCCAGGACGAGCGGCGTCGCGGAGGCGGCCACGAGGTCCTTATCGATATGCATAGCGCTCCTATCCCTAGGTCTGCTAGGTGTAGTAACCCTAGCAGACCTAGGTGTTCGAACGCTGCAACGCGCTCCAGTGCTCGCCAGATGCCTCTTTGTGGTCCGACTGCGCGCTGGGAGGCCATCTGGGGAGCATTCAAGCGCGTGGTGCCCGGTTGACCTGTCCATCAGGGAGCATCTTTGGGTGCCGGCCAACGAATGCGGAACAATAGGCCATATGTCCGAGTCGATTCCTTCGCTTTCGCCCGACATCGCCGCCAAGCTCACCCGTAACTCCGATGGGCTGGTGCCTGCCGTCGTGCAGGACGCCACCAGCGGGCGGGTGCTGATGATGGCCTGGATGAACGACGACTCCCTCGCAATGACGCTGGCGAGCAGGCAGGCGACCTACTGGTCGCGCAGCCGGCAGGAACTGTGGCGCAAGGGTGCCACCAGCGGGCACGTTCAGCGGGTGCGCGAGGTGTCGATCGACTGCGACGGCGACACTCTGTTGCTGATCGTGGACCAGACCGGAGGGGCCTGCCACACCGGCATGGAGAGCTGTTTCGATACGGGCGGCGTGCTGCTGGCCGATGACCGACAGCCCGGTCGAGATACGCCCGGCGCAACCGCCGAGGACGACGCGCGATGATTGGTGAGGCACAGATCCATCCGAGTCTCGACGAGTTCCTCGCCGCAGCCGACCGCCGGGTCATCAGCGTCTACGCTCGGCTGCTCGCCGACGACATCACGCCGGTGGCCGCGTTTCAGCAGCTGTGCGGTCATCGTCCGGGCACCTTCCTGTTCGAATCGGCCGAGCAGGGCACCTGGTCGCGCTGGTCGTTCATCGGCGTCCACAACGCCGCCACGCTGATCGGCGATCGCGGCAGCTCCGGCTGGCAGCTGGACCGTCCGATCGCCGGGCTGCCTGAAGGTGGCCGTCCGCTCGAGGTGCTGGACGAGACCCTGCGGTTGCTGCACACCCCGCGCGATCCCGGGTTGCCGCCGTTCACCTCGGGCATGGTCGGCTACCTCGGCTACGACCTGGTCCGCGAGCGCGAACGCATCCCCGATTCCAATCCCGACGACATCGGCGTGCCCGAGATGGTGATGATGCTGGCCGCCGATCTCGCCGTGCTCGACCATCACACCGGCGAGATCTGGCTGATCGCCAATGCCATCAACTTCGACGCGTCCACCGAACATGCCGAGCAGGCCTGGCGCGACGCCGTCCGGCGCGTTCAGCAGATGGCCACCCGGCTCGCCCAGCCACGCCGCAGCATGGTTGCCACGCGCAGTCCCGCCGCACCCGCGCAGCCGCGTCGCCAGCGTAGCCACGAAGAATTCGTCCAGATGGTCGCGGACGCCAAGGAGCACATTCTCGCCGGCGACATCTTTCAGGTGGTGCCCAGCCAGCGCTTCGAACTCGACACGGACGCCGACGCCCTGGCGATCTACCGTGAACTGCGGCTGACCAACCCCAGCCCATACCTCTACCTCCTGCAGCTCGAGCGCGATGGTAAGGCATTCGCGCTTGTCGGCTCCAGTCCCGAAGCCTTGGTGACCGTGAAGGCCGGGCTGGCGACCACTCGTCCCATTGCCGGCACCCGGCCCCGTGGTGCGGACCCGGCGGCCGACCTGGCCCTCGAACGCGAGCTACTGGCCGACGAAAAGGAACGCGCCGAGCACCTCATGCTGGTCGACTTGGGCCGCAACGATCTCGGCCGGGTCTGCGAGCCGGGCACGGTGGAGGTCACCGAATTCATGCAGGTGCACCGGTACAGTCACGTCATGCACCTGGAGGCCAGCGTCTGCGGGCGCATCAAGCCTGGATCCGGCGCACTCGAGGTGACGATGTCATGCTTCCCGGCGGGCACGTTGTCGGGTGCGCCCAAGGTGCGCGCGATGCAGATCATCGATGAGTTGGAGACCTCTCGCCGTGGACCCTACGGGGGAGTGGTCGGCTACTTCGACTTCGCAGGTGATTCGGACGCGGCTATCGCCATTCGGACCGCCCTGATCAGCGACGGTGTCGCCTATGTACAGGCCGGCGCCGGGATCGTGGCCGATTCGGTACCCGATAGCGAGGACCTTGAGACTCAGAACAAGGCGGCCGCGGTGCTCGGGGCGATCTCGCGGGCAGGCCGTCACGAGATCTTGTCGGTGCCAGCGGGTAGCGTCGTTGAACGGGAAGAGGAGGACGCATGACCACCGTGCTCGACCAGATCATCGCCGGTGTCCGGGAAGATCTGGCAGATCGCCAGCTCCGCACGCCGCTCGATGAGGTGATCGCACAGCTCCAGACCGCGCCCGCGGTCCACGATCCGATGCCGGAGTTCCGCGGTCCGCAGCTCTCGGTGATCTGCGAGGTGAAGCGTTCGAGCCCGTCCAAGGGTGCACTTGCCGATATCCCCGATCCCGCCGAACTCGCCCTCGCCTACGCAGGGGGCGGTGCCGCGGCGATCTCGGTGCTGACCGAAGAGCGCCGTTTCGGCGGATCGCTGACCGACCTCGACCTGGTGCGATGGCGTGTCGACCAGCCGATCTTGCGCAAGGACTTCACCGTCGAGCCCTATCAGATCTATGAGGCCCGGGCCCATGGCGCCGATCTGATCCTGCTGATCGTGGCGGCGCTCGATGATTCGCGGCTGCGTGAGTTCTTTCGGCTGACCACCGAACTCGGCATGACCGCCTTGGTTGAGGTGCACACCCCCGATGAGGCCCGCCGCGCGGTCGACCTGGGTGCCGAACTGATCGGCGTCAACAATCGCAATCTCAAGACCCTCGAGGTCGACCTAACGATGTTCGAACGCATCGGTGGTGTCCTCCCCGACGAGGTGGTCAAGGTGGCCGAATCAGGAATCACGTCACCGGCGCATGCAGCCCGCGTCAGCGCGGCCGGCGCTAACGCCATCTTGGTGGGCGAAGCATTGGTGACCGACGTTAACCCCGGGGCGGCGATCGCAGCGATGATCGCTGCCGCAGCCCTCTGAATTTCAGGACAAACCATGAAGCTTTCCGATTACCCCGACCTGCAGGGCCACTTCGATGCGTTCGGCGGACGATTCGTCCCCGAGGCGCTGATGTCGGCCCTGCACGAGCTGGAGACAGCCTTCGAGCAGGCTGAGCGCGATCCGGCCTTCGCCGAGGAGTTGCGCGATCTGCAGATCAACTACGCCGGACGCCCCAGCCCGCTCACCGAGGCCAAACGCCTCAGCGAGTACTGCGGTGGGGCGCAGATGTTGCTCAAGCGCGAGGACCTCAACCACACAGGTTCGCACAAGATCAACAACGTCTTGGGGCAAGGCCTGCTCACCCGCCGGATGGGCAAGCAGCGGGTGATTGCCGAGACCGGCGCCGGCCAGCACGGCGTCGCGACCGCCACCATCGCCGCGCTCTTCGGCATGGAGTGCCGGGTCTACATGGGCGAGGTCGACACGCAGCGGCAGGCCCTCAACGTGGCCCGCATGCAGCTGCTCGGTGCCGAGGTCGTCTCGGTCGCCGCGGGCAGCCGCACCCTCAAGGATGCGATGAATGAGGCGATGCGCGACTGGGTGACTAACGTCGACACCACCCATTACCTCATCGGTACCGCGTCGGGCCCGCATCCGTTCCCGAAGATCGTCCGCGAGTTCCAGCGCATCATCTCGGCCGAGGCCCGAGCCACCATGCTGGAGCGCTACGGGCGGCTGCCCGATGCAGTCTGTGCCTGCGTCGGCGGCGGGTCGAACGCGATCGGCATGTTCGCCGACTTCATCGACGACCCCGAGGTCGGACTCTTCGGCTTCGAGGCCGGCGGCGAGGGCGTGCAGACCGGTCATCACGCCGCATCCATCGGCGGCGGTTCGGTCGGCGTGCTGCACGGCACCCGCACCTATGTACTGCAGGACGAGGACGGGCAGACCATCGAGTCGCAGTCCATCTCGGCCGGTCTCGACTACCCGGGCGTCGGTCCGCAGCACGCGCAGCTGGCCAAATCGGGCAGGGCGCACTACGAATCGGTGACCGATGCCGAAGCCATGGACGCATTCCAGCTACTCTGCCGCACCGAAGGCATCATGCCGGCCATCGAATCCGCGCATGCCGTCGCGGGAGCCCGTCGGCTGGCGCTTCGGTTGACCGGGGCGGATCCGAGTAGCAAACCGGTGATCGTGATCAATATCTCGGGCCGCGGCGACAAAGACGTGGACACCGCCATGAAGTACTTCGGAATCCGCGGCGAGGCCGACCACTCGACGGGAGCGCTGAAGTGAACGCAGCTGGAATGAACGCTATCGATGCCCGCCTCGGCATCTCCGGCCAGGTGCTGAAGGCGGCGACCGATGCCGGACGCGCCGCCCTCATCGGCTACCTGCCGGTTGGCTACCCGAACGTGCCAGGCTCGCTGGCAGCGATGCGCGCCCTGGTGGAGGGAACCGACGGTCAGGGTGTCGATCTGGTCGAGATCGGCATGCCCTATTCGGATCCGATGATGGACGGGCTGGTCATCCAGCACGCCACGACCAAGGCGCTGGAACGCGGCGTGCGCACTCATGACCTGTTCAGTGCCGTAGAGGCCGTCGCGCAGGCCGGAGCCACCCCGATGGTGATGATCTATTGGAGCCTGGTGGATCGCTATGGAGTCGACGCGTTCGCGCGCGATCTGGCCGCCGCCGGTGGCGCCGGCCTGATCACTCCCGACCTGACCCCTGATGAGTCCGCCGATTGGGTTGCTGCGTCCGACGCCCACGGACTGGACCGGGTCTTCTTGATCGCGCCCAGTTCGTCGGACGAGCGCATCGTCATGACCATGGCGGCGTGCCGCGGGTGGGTCTATGCGACGTCGGTGATGGGAGTAACCGGCGCCCGGGCACAGACCTCGTCGGCGGCCCCCGTGATCGTCCAGCGGGCACGTGACGCCGATCCCAGCCTGCCGGTTGGTGTCGGGCTGGGGGTCTCGAACGGGGACCAGGCCGCGGAGGTCGCCTCGTACGCCGACGCAGTCATCGTCGGTTCGGCGCTGGTCAGCCGCCTGATCTCGGCCGAGGACGCGGGCAGCGGCGACCTTCGTCCACTACGCAAGACGGTCGCCGATCTGGCAGCCGGGGTGCGCAGGCAGCGCCGATGAGTCCGCTCCAGATCCCAGCGCCGCCGATCAGCGGATTCACATTGGGTGGTTTCACGATTCACTTCTACGCATTCTGCGTACTCGCGGGCATTGTCGTCGCTGCCTGGTTGGCCCGCAGGCGGTTCATTCGGCGTGGCGGCGAGGCCGACCGCTTCGATTCCGCGATCTTCGTCATCGTGATCGTCGGCATCATCGGCGCCCGGCTGTATCACGTGATCACCGACAACCAGCTGTACTTCGGTCCCGGACGTGATCCTTGGCAGGCGTTCAACATCCGAAATGGCGGCCTGGGCATTTGGGGCGGCGTGATGCTCGGTGGCCTGGCGGCCTGGCTGGTCTGCCGCCGCTACCGATTCGATTTCGGTTCGTTCGCGGACGTACTTGCACCGGCATTGCTCTTCGCCCAAGCGATCGGGCGGCTCGGCAACTGGTTCAACCAGGAACTCTTCGGACGTCCCACCGACCTGCCCTGGGGCCTCTACGTAGACCCCCGCTACCGTCCGGAGGGTTACGAATCGTACGAGACCTTTCACCCAACCTTCGCCTACGAGATGGTCTGGAACACTATCGGCGGATTCGTCCTGCTGTGGGCCGAACGACGCTTCAAGCTGGGCCGTGGAAAGCTGTTCAGCTGCTACGTGCTCTGGTACACCTTCGGCCGGTTCTTCATCGAAGCGGTGCGCATCGATCCGGCGAACCACGTCGGAGGCTGGCGGGTCAACAGCTACGTCTCGGTGATCTGTTTCGTCGGTGCGCTGATCCTGCTGATCTGGCAGCTGCGCAGGCGTCCCGGTGTGATGCTGTGGCCCTTCGGTTTCGCCAAGCCGGGAACCGGGCTGACGCCTGCTCGTCCGCGGGCCGACCTCGCTGGCGACACCGGTGCGGCGGAGATCTCGGATGACACTGCTTCCGCCGGCTCTGGAGACCCGCCGGATCGGGAGACTGTAAAGAATCCGTAACACGCTGAAAAGAACTTGTAACACTTTGGGGTTACTCTTTCCCACTGGGCCGCGTCCATCAGCGGCGCCCAGACAGGAGTGCAGATGATCTCGTTAGGTTCGGCACCCAGCAGGCAGGGCCTCTATGATCCCGCATACGAACACGACGCCTGTGGTGTGGCCTTCGTCGCGAAACTAGATGCCAAGCCGACCCATGAGCTGGTTCTGGACGGACTCACGGCCCTGGCTAACCTCGACCATCGCGGCGCCACCGGCGCCGACGAGGCCGCGGGCGATGGCGCGGGCATTCTCGTCCAGATTCCGGACGCGTTCCTGCGCGACGAGGTCGACTTCGTACTGCCGCCGGCCGGAGAATACGCGGTCGGTATGGCGTATCTGCCCCAAGACGAAGTCGAACGCGACATGGCGATGATCTCTATCGAGAAGATCGCTCTCGAGGAGCGCCTCAAGGTGCACGGCTGGCGTGAGGTGCCGGTGCGCACCGAAACGCTCAGCCCGATCTCGGTGGGCGTGATGCCGCACATGATGCTGCTGTTCGTGAGTGACCGCAAGCATGCCAGCGGTATCGACCTCGACCGGCAGGTCTTCCCGCTGCGCCGCCGCGCGCGTTTCGAGGCCGGTGTCTACTTCTCGTCATTGTCGGCCCGCACGCTGATCTTCAAGGGCATGCTGACGACCTCACAGCTGTCCGAGGTCTACCCGGATCTCACCGATGAGCGTTTCGCCTCGGCCATCGCGCTGGTGCATTCCCGCTTCTCGACCAACACCTTCCCGTCGTGGCCGCTGGCCCATCCCTACCGGATGATCGCCCACAACGGCGAGATCAACACGGTCAAGGGCAACCGCAACTGGATGCGGGCTCGTGAATCGCTGCTGTCGTCCGATGTGATCCCCGGCGATCTCAGTCGGCTCTTCCCGATCTGTGAGCCAGGTGACTCCGACTCGGCGTCGTTCGACCAGGTGCTCGAGTTGCTGCATCTGGGTGGACGATCGCTGCCGCACGCGGTGATGATGATGGTGCCCGAGGCATGGCAGCACAACGATGACCTTCCGCAGGCGCACCGTGATTTCTTCGACTACCACGCCTGTTTGATGGAGCCCTGGGACGGTCCGGCGTGCATCTCGTTCACCGATGGCACCCTGATCGGCGCCACGCTGGACCGCAACGGTCTTCGTCCGGCGCGCTACTGGGTGACCGACGACCGGGTGATCTTCGCCTCGGAGGCCGGCGTGCTGGATGTGCCGCCCGCCGATGTCCGTGAGAAGGGCCGCCTGACCCCGGGCCGGATGCTGCTCGTCGACCTGGCCGGCCACCGGCTGATCGACGACCGAGAGATCAAGGACCAGCTGGCCGCCGAGCATCCCTACGGCGAATGGCTCAAGCAGGGACGAGTCTTCCTCGACGATCTGCCTGAGCGCACCCATATCGTGCACGGCTCCGCCTCGGTGGCACGCCGCCAGCAGGTCTTTGGCTACTCGCACGAAGAGCTGTCGATGATCGTCGCGCCGATGGCCAACACCGGCGCCGAGCCGATCGGCTCGATGGGCACCGACACTGCGCTGCCGGTGCTGTCCGACAAGCCTCGTTCGCTTTTCGACTACTTCAGCCAACTCTTCGCACAGGTCACGAATCCACCGCTGGACGCGATCCGCGAGGAGCTCGTGACGTCGCTGGAGGTGCGATCCGGCCCGCAGGGCAACCTGCTGGAGCCCGGCCCCGAATCGGCCAACCAATTGGTGATCGGGTCGCCGGTGATCGACTCGGAGCAACTGTCGAAGATCGTCCATCTGGGAGAGCGCGCCGACAACCCGAACGGTTTGACCCGCGTGATCAGCTGCTACTACGAGGCCGCGGGCGGCCCGCAGGCGCTGCGCGATCGGTTGGCCGAGATGCGCGATGAAATCACCGCGGCAGTCGACGACGGGGCGCTGTACATCGTGCTCAGCGACCGGCATTCGAACGATTCGAGGGCGCCGATCCCATCGCTGCTGTCGACGGCGAACATGCACCATCACCTGGTGCGGCTGAAGAAGCGCGCCAATATCGGCATGATCGTCGAGGCCGGCGATGTGCGCGAGGTACATCACATGGCTCTGCTGGTGGGCTACGGCGCTGCCGCGGTCAACCCGTATCTGCTGTTCGAGAGCGCCGAGGATCTCGCGCGCCGCGAACTACTGGTGACCGTCTCGCCCGAGCAGGCCATCAAGAACGTGATCAGCGCACTGGAACACGGCCTGCTTAAGGTGATGAGCAAGATGGGCGTGTCCACGATGGCGTCCTACGGAGGGGCCGAGATCTTCGAAGCGGTCGGTTTGAGCAGCGAGTTCATGGCCGAGTTCTTCCCCGGCACCAGTTCGCGGGTTGAGGGTATCGGCCTGGACGAGATCGCTCACGACATCGCCGAGCATCATCGCAATGCGTACCCGGCGACCAATGCGCTGCCGCACCGGACGCTGATCACCGGCGGACAATACAAGTGGCGTCGCGAGGGTGAAGAGCACCTCTTCGACCCTGAGAGCGTCTTCCGGCTCCAGTACGCCACCCGTACCGGCCGCTATGACGTCTTCAAGCGCTACACGGCGCGTGTGGACGATCGTTCGTCGCGGCTGATGACGTTGCGCGCGCTGCTGGATCTCAAGCCGGCCAGCCGGCCCATCGACATCGACGAGGTAGAGCCGGTTTCCCAGATCGTCAAGCGGTTCAGCACCGGCGCGATGAGCTACGGCTCGATCAGCCAGGAGGCGCACGAAACGCTGGCGATCGCGATGAACCGGCTGGGTGCCCGGTCGAACACCGGCGAAGGGGGCGAGGATCCAGAGCGGCTGCACGATCCGGAGCGTTGCTCGGCCATCAAGCAGGTGGCCTCGGGGCGCTTCGGCGTCACCTCGGAATACCTCAGCTACGCCAGCGACCTGCAGATCAAGATGGCGCAGGGGGCGAAGCCGGGGGAGGGCGGCCAGCTGCCCGGCCCGAAGGTCTACCCGTGGATCGCCCGCACCCGGCATTCGACCCCCGGCATCGGCCTGATCAGCCCGCCGCCGCATCACGACATCTATTCGATCGAGGATCTCAAGCAGTTGATCCACGACCTGAAGTGCGCGAATCCTTCGTCCCGGGTGCATGTCAAGCTGGTCTCGGAGATCGGCGTCGGGACGGTGGCGGCAGGTGTCAGCAAGGCGAAGGCCGATGTGGTGCTGATTTCCGGCCACGACGGTGGTACCGGTGCCGCGCCGCTGACCTCGATCAAGCATGCCGGCGGCCCCTGGGAACTCGGCCTGGCCGAGACCCAGCAGACGCTGCTGCTCAACGGGCTGCGCGATCGGATCGTGGTGCAGTGCGACGGCCAGCTGAAGACCGGACGCGACGTCATCATCGCTGCGCTGCTGGGTGCCGAGGAGTTCGGCTTTGCGACGACCGCCTTGGTCACCAGCGGCTGCATCCTGATGCGGGTCTGCCATCTCGACACCTGCCCGGTCGGCGTCGCGACCCAGAATCCCGAGCTGCGGGCGAAGTTCGCCGGCAAACCCGAGTACGTGATCAACTTCATGGAGTTCATCGCCCAGGAGGTACGCGAATACCTGGCAATGCTGGGCTTCCGCACGCTCGAAGAGGCGGTCGGACGCGTCGACAGGCTGGCGACCCGCAAGGCGGTGGATCACTACAAGGCACAGGGCCTGGATCTGACCCCCGTGCTCCACCAGGTCGACGTGCCTGCGGACGCTCCGCGTCACCAGGTCACCGTGCAGGATCACGAACTCGATCAGGCGCTGGATGTCGAGATGATCGAGATCGCTCGTCCGGCCCTCACCGATGGTGAGCCGGTGGTGGGGATCCTGCCGATCCGCAATACCCACCGCACCGTCGGCACCATCCTCGGCCACCAGGTCACGATGGCGACGCAGGGCAAGGGGTTGCCGGACGACACGATCCGCTTCGAGTTCGTCGGCACCGCAGGTCAAAGCTTCGGGGCATTCCTGCCGAAGGGGATCAGCCTGCTGCTGACCGGCGACGCCAATGACTATCTGGGCAAGGGGCTGTCGGGCGGGCATATCGCGGCGCGGCTCGACCCTGCCTCCGGATTCGAGGCGGCGACTCAGATCATCGCGGGCAATGTCATCGGCTATGGCGCCACCTCGGGCGAGATCTTGCTGAACGGTATCGTGGGGGAGCGGTTCTGCGTCCGTAACTCCGGGGCGACCGCTGTCGTCGAAGGCGTCGGGGATCACGGTTGCGAGTACATGACCGGCGGTGAGGCATTGATCATCGGCCCGACCGGACGCAACCTGGCGGCCGGCATGTCGGGCGGTATCGCGTGGGTCCTCGACATGCGTCCCGAGGTGCTGAACACCGAGTACGTCGATCCGGTGCCTCTCGCCCATGCCGATCTGAATCGAGTCGTCGAATTGCTCCGCCGTCATCACGAGGTGACCGGGTCGACGCGGGCGGCCGAGCTTCTCGGCGAATCTCGTGAGGTACTGGCGGCGCGCTTCACCAAGCTCGAACCGCGAGACTTCGCGCGGGTGGTGCGCGCACAGGCCGAGGCGAAAGCCAACGGCCTTCCCCAAACAGAAGTGACCGAACGCATGATGGAGGCTGCTCGTGGCTGACCCGACCGGATTCATGACCACGCCCCGCCAGGTCGCTGACCGGCGTCCCGTGGCCGAGCGCCTGGAGGACTGGAACGAGGTCTATCCGGGTACCCCCGGCCTCGCCCTACTGCCGCTGATCGTCAAGCAGGCCGGCCGCTGCATGGACTGCGGCATTCCCTTCTGCCACAACGGCTGTCCGCTCGGGAACCTCATTCCGGAGTGGAACGACCTGCTCTGGCGCGACGAATGGCAGGACGGGTTGGAGCGGCTGCACGCGACGAACAACTTCCCGGAGTTCACCGGACGGCTGTGCCCGGCGCCTTGCGAGACGGCGTGCGTGGAGGGCATCAACCGGGATCCGGTGACCATCAAGAATGTCGAGGTCGCGCTGATCGACAAGGGCTGGGCCGACCGGCGGGTCACCCCGCAGGTGCCGGACTGGCACACCCTGAAGACGGTCGCCGTGATCGGCTCGGGGCCCTCCGGGCTGGCGGTCGCTCAGCAGTTGACCCGCGCCGGTCACACCGTGGTCGTCTACGAGCGGGCCGACGCCATCGGTGGTCTGCTGCGCTACGGCATCCCGAACTTCAAGATGGAGAAGTCGGTCCTCGACCGGCGGCTGAAGCAGATGGTGCTGGAAGGAACCACCTTCAAGCCGTCCACCAAGGTCGGCAGCGACATCACCGGCGAGCAGTTGCTGGAACGCTTCGACGCGGTGGTGCTGGCCATCGGCTCGACGCGACCGCGCGATTTGAACGTGCCAGGCCGTGAACTTGGCGGCATTCATCAGGCGATGGACTTCCTCACTCAGGCCACCAAGGCGTTGAAGAGCGAGGTGCCCGACCAGATCACCGCTGAGGGCAAGGATGTCATCGTCATCGGCGGTGGCGACACATCGAACGACTGTCTCGGCACCGCGCTGCGACAGGGCGCCCGGTCGGTGACCCAGTTGGAGATCATGCCGCTTCCGCCGGCCGATCGTCCGGACTCGCAACCGTGGCCCACCTATCCGATGATCTACCGGGTGGCCTCGGCCAACGAGGAGGGTGGCGAGCGAATGTACGCGGTGAACACCACCGAGTTCAGCGGCGAGAACGGCCAGGTCGCCGGGCTGCGGATCGTGGAGGTCGGCGGGCCCGGGACCAGGTTCGCACCGGTCGAGGGCACTGAGAAGGTCATCCCCGCGCAGCTGGTGCTGCTTGCGATGGGCTTCCTCGGCCCGGAAGCCGACGGGGTGGTCTCGCAGCTGGGTGTTGACTTGGACGAGCGCGGCAATATCTCTCGCGACGACCACTACCAGACCAGTGTGCCGGGTGTCTTCGCCTGCGGAGATGCCGGACGCGGCCAGTCGCTGATCGTCTGGGCGATCGCCGAGGGACGATCCTGCGCCAACGGCGTGGACGCCTTCCTGAGCGGTGAGGACAGCATCCTGCCTCGTCCGATCAATCCGAGCGATCGCCAGGTGCTGGCATAGGCGTCATTGAGCACGCCTGGTCGACTCGGTCGGTCCGGGAGATCGGTTGCCGACGCGATCCGAACCAATAGGATCGCTTCCCGGCAACCGAGACCACCCGGACCTGAGCCAGAGAATCACCCGACATGCATTGTTGCGCTCACCGTCAGCGACATGGGTTGGCCCAGGAAGGTCGGTTGCCGACGCGATCCGAACCAATAGGATCGCTTCCCGGCAACCGAGACCACCCGGACCTGAGCCAGAGAATCACCCGACATGCATTGTTGCGCTCACCGTCAGCGACATGGGTTGGCCCAGGAAGGTCGGTTGCCGACGCGATCCGAACCAATAGGATCGCTTCCCGGCAACCGACTTCACCTGGTCCTCAGCTTCCATGCGCGGGAGGCCCCCGCCCGGTTCAGCGCACCGATGCCCAGTAGCTGCCGTCCGGGAAACTGAATTCATCGACGGCGGCCTGAGTCATCTCGGTGTTGTACCCAGGATCGCCGGTCACCTGGTAGCAGCCATTGGCAACCCGGACCGGGTTTACGAAATGCTCGTGCAGGTTGTCGACGTACTCGGTGATGCGACCCTCGTGGCTACCGGAGACCGCGACGTAGTCGAGCATTGACGCGTGGTGCACCATCTCGCACAACCCGACGCCGCCGGCATGCGGGCAAACCGGCACCTCGAAGTGTGCGGCCAGTAGCAGCACGGCCAGGATCTCGTTGAGCGAGGCCAGCCGTCCGGCATCAATCTGGCAATAGTCCATGGCGCCGGCTTCGAGGAACTGCTTGAACATCACCCGGTTGTGGCAATGCTCCCCGGTGGCGACGCCGATCGGTGCAATGCCCTCGCGTATCTTGCGATGTCCGAGGATATCGTCCGGACTGGTCGGCTCCTCGATCCAGCGCAGGTTGAATTCCTTCAGCGCGTTGACCCATTCGATGGCAGTCGGCACGTCCCACATCTGGTTCGCGTCGATCATCAGCGGCCGATCCGGGCCGATCGCCTCGCGGGCCTTGCGGCAGCGGCGGATGTCGTCGTCCAGGTTGGCGCCCACTTTGAGCTTGACCGCGGTGAAGCCCAGCTCCTCCTGCTCGGAGATGATGCGCAGCATCTTGGCGTCCGAGTAGCCGAGCCAGCCGGCAGCGGTGGTGTACGCCGGGTAGCCGCCTGCTTCCAGGTCGGCGATCCGCTCGCGTTTGCCCGGCTCGGCCTTGCGCAGGATCTCGAGCGCCCGCTCGCGCGTCAGCACATCGCCCAGATAGCGCAGGTCGGCGACGTCGACCAATTGCTCCGGCGTCATCTCGGCTAGCAGCCTCCAGACTGGCGTGCCGGCCAGTCGCCCGGCCATGTCCCAGGCCGCATTCATCACGGCCGACAGCGCGAGATGGACGACGCCCTTCTCAGGTCCCAACCAGCGCATCTGGGAGTCGGCGCACAGGCTGAGATAGCAGCTGCCCATGTCGGCCGCCATCTCATCGACATCCCTGCCGATCAGCCGGTTCGCGAACTCCGCGGCGGCCATGCAGACGATGTCATTGCCGCGGCCGATGGTGAAGGTGATGCCGTATCCGATCAATGGATGTCCGGTGGCATCGGTGCCGTCGGTGTGCAGCACGACGTAGGCGGCCGAGTAATCAGCATCGGGATTCATCGCGTCCGAGCCGTCGGCGTCGAGCGAGGTCGGGAAGCGGATATCGATAGTCTGGGCAGACGTGATGATGGCCATGGCTCTCCTGTCAGTGATTGAAAACGATCTTGCCGAACAGATCGCCCGCTTCCATCCGAGCAAATCCTCGGCGGGCCTGGGCGAGCGGCAGTTCGGCGTCGACAACAGGCTGGATACCGGCGGTCTGCACGAAGCTGACCAGATCGCGCAGCTCATCGATGGTGCCTGCCGTGGAACCCTGGATGCGCAACTCGCGGAAGAAGATCTTCGTCAGCTCGGCCTTGGCGGGATCACCGGTGGTGGCGCCGCAGGTGACCAAGGTGCCGCCGGCACGCAGCACGTTGATCGAATGGCTCCAGGTTGCCGATCCGACGTTGTCGATGACCGCGTCCACCTTCTCCGGTAACCGGGCGCCGGAGGTGAAGACCTGCTCCGCGCCCAGGTCCAATGCCCGCATCCGGCGATCCTCGTCGCGGCTGGTGACCCAGACCCGGATTCCGGCGGCCGAGGCCAGCTGGATCGAAGCCGAATTGACGCCGCCGCCGGCACCTTGGATCAGCACCAGATCGCCGGGCCGCAGCCCCGCCTGGGTGAACAGCATCCGGTATGCGGTCAGCATGGTCATCGAGCAGACCGCCGCGGTGCTCCAGTTCATCTCCGCCGGCTTCGGCACCAGATTCTGGGTGGGGACGAGCACCTTGGTCGCGAAGGTGCCGTCGAGGCCTTCGGAGAGCATCGTGCGCCGTGGGTCGAGGGGATCGGGACCCTTCCACCCGGGGCTGGTCAGCACGGAATGAATGATGACCTCGTTGCCGTCGTCATCGACGCCTGCGCCATCGCAGCCGAGGATCCGGGGTAGTTGCTCCTCGCGCAGACCGACGCCCTTGAGCGACCAAAGATCGTGATGGTTGAGGGTGCTGGCCCGCATTGTGATGGTGCTCCAGCCCGGTTGGGGTTCCGGCTCGGGGCGCTCATCGACCTGCAGGCCGCTCAGGGGATCGAGGGACGAGAATGACACTGCGCTGACTGCCAACATGCGGATAACGCTAGACGATGAGACCTATAGAATCCACGGCGCTCGGCCATCTGCCGGGCATGGCATGGGCTCGGCTTCCAGTACGGCACTGTTCTCGCTGGGCGTTGAGATGAGAGCCATGGATTCGGGCAAACGGAGCATCGCAATCATCGGCAGCAGCGGCGGCAACCTTCGTTCGCAAGGAGGCGACGAACCTGCGGCTTTGCTTAGGACCCTCCCGGCGCGCAAGGTTTCGGGCATGGACGAAGTCGGTGCCGTTGCGGGTGCGGTCGCGGGCATCTTGTCCGTCAATGGCGGGGTGATCGGTGGCCTGGTCGGGGGCGTCCTGGCCGGCATCGGGGTCTACCATCTGATGCGCCGAACGCTGGCCTGGGGCTGGCCGGTGACGACCGCCAGGCCACGGCCTATTTGCCGACCTTCGTTGCGCCGTTCATCTCGACCAATGCGGTAGGTTTCGTGCTCGCTATGGTCACCGGGGTGGGCCTGGTCTTCGTGCTGACTTTGCTGTCGAGTATCGCGGCCGGACGCAAGACAGCCGCCGGTGCCTCAGACCGCAACTGAACCGGCCGCGCGCCGGCTGTCGGTGGCAGCGTCTAGTCTTTGACCGTCGGCACGAATCGTCAACGCAAGGGAGCATTCTCATGGCTGAACCGTTCAATGTCATCGCCACCATCCATCCGCTGCCGGGCAAGGTGCAAGAGATCGTCGAGGCGTTCCGGGTCGTCTCGCCGCTCGTCCATCAGGAGAGCGGCTGTGAGCTGTACGCACTGCAGGTCGATCAGAACGCCGAGAAGGTGTACGTTCTCGAGCGCTGGAGCACTGCGGCCGATCTGGATGCACACGCCACCGGTGCCGCGATGGACAAGCTGAACGAGCTCAGTGCGCACCTGCGTGCCGCCCCCACCGATGTTGCGCGGGTGGACGACGTGCCGCTGGGTGATCCGGCCAAGGGCGTGCTGCGCTGAGGCAGTAGGTCCTATCGGTGGCGTCGGATTCCACGAATATCCGGCGGATTGTGCAGCGTCCGGGCCCGTCTCGGGCTGTGAACCCGCACAATCCGCTGGCGGGTAATCGTCGCGAGATGCGCGCGGCTCAGGTCTGCGGGCAGAGACTCGTTCAGCGGGCCACATAGAGGCATTGCCGCTCGACATCCCCGGATTCGCGCGAGGCTTCGGATAGCGGCGCCCCTGATGCGGGAGTGCGCGGCTCGGTCAGCGGGGCGAATGACCCCGCGTTGCTTCGGGGTGTCGTCTTTCCCCTGCGAGCGCCACCGAATTGGTCGCGTTGCTGACGAGGTGTGTTCGGCTGAAGTTGCGCATGCACCGTGGACAACGCGGAGGTCATCTTGGCGATCTCGCCTTCCGCGATCCCGTGAGTTCCGGCCAGTTCACCGATTTGCGAGAGTGCATCATGTATCTCACGCAGAATCTCCTGACTTTGCCCAGGTCTGAGCCCGCAGGCAACGGCGAGATCGGCGAGACCGTCGTGTGCCGTCATCGCGATTGTTGAGCAGCGTCCGGTACGTCGCATAGGGGATTCTGGTGCTGCCGTCACGATCGAAACGATCGAGCAGCAGCACATTGTGGCTACCGACGCGAACCAGCTGCGAGCGCGGAACCGTGATGCCTGCCAGTGCGGCCAGATCCAGCGCAACCTTCTCCCAGGCCGGGTTGTTGATCCGGTCACCGAACATCGGGAACTTGGCCATCATCAGTCGGCCGTCGTCATCGAGCACCGATGCTTTCGGCCGGGATGACGGCTGGTTCAGCGTGTAGCGTCCGAGCCCGTGACGGGCCGTACATCTACACGATCCGGGAGTGGGGGGAGTGCTAGGAAGCAGCGCGGGTCTCCCCGACGCGCTAGCCGCACTACGTCGCGTTAGCGGCACTACTGGCGTCGCGTTAGCGGCACTACCGGCGTCGCGTTGGCGGCACGGCCGGGCACCACCGGCTTCGTGCAGCCGGGGTAAGGTGAGGCAGAACACGCGACGAAGGGCAGGTCGATAGGCATGGCGCAGGGGTTCGTCCATCTGCACAATCACACCGATTTCTCCATGTTGGATGGTGCGGCGCGCGTCGAAGACCTGATCGTGGCGGCCAAAGATCAGGGTATGCCCGCGATCGGGATCACCGACCATGGCAATATGTTCGGCGCCTACGACTTCTATCGAACCGCCAAGAAGCACGGGATCAAGCCGATCATCGGTCTTGAGGCCTACCTCACCCCGGGCACCCCACGCTGGGAACGCAAACGCGTCCAGTTCGGCGATGGCACCGGCGACGATGTCGCCGCCAAGGGTGCCTATACCCACATGACGATCTGGAGCCAGACCCGCGAGGGCATGCACAACCTCTTCCGGCTCTCGTCCCGCTCCAGTCTGGAAGGCCAGTTCTACAAGCCGCGTGCCGACCGGGAACTGCTCAACGAGTACCACGAGGGCCTGATCGCCACCACCGGCTGTCCCTCGGGTGAGGTGCAGACCTACTTGCGGCTGGGGATGTTCGACAAAGCAGTTGCCTCGGCCGCCGAGTTCCAGTCGATCTTCGGCAAAGAGAACTTCTTTGTCGAGCTGATGGACCACGGTCTGAAGATCGAGACCCAGGTTCGCTCCGACCTGATCAAGCTGGCGAAGAAGGTCGGTGCCCCGCTGGTCGCCAGCAACGACCTGCACTACGTGCATGCCGAGGACGCCAAGGCTCAAGACATCCTGCTCTGCGTCTCATCCGGCTCGCGGATGAGCGATCCCAACAGGTTCAAGTTCGACGGCACCGGCTATTACCTCAAGACCGCCGATCAGATGCGGACGCTGTTCAGCAGCTATCCCCAGGCGTGTGACAACACCTTGGAAATCGCCGAGCGCTGCGAGACGAGCTTCGACGAAGGATCGGGCACCTATATGCCGATCTTCCCGGTGCCCGAGGGACAGACCGAGGAATCCTGGTTCCGTCACGATGCCGAGATCGGGCTGCGGCAGCGCTACGGCGATCCGCTGCCCGACCACATCCGCGAGCGTGCCGACTACGAGCTCGGCATCATCTTGCAGAAGGGCTACCCCGGGTACTTCCTGGTGGTCGCCGATTACATCATGTGGGCCAAGCGCAACGGCATCCGGGTCGGTCCGGGCCGTGGTTCGGGCGCTGGCTCGATCATCGCTTATGCGATGGGCATCACCGATCTCGATCCGCTGCCGTATGGCCTGCTGTTCGAGCGATTTCTCAACCCGGAGCGTCCCTCGCTGCCCGACTTCGATGTCGACTTCGACGAGCGTCGTCGCGGCGAGGTACTCGACTATGTCACGCGCAAGTACGGCAAGGACCATGTCGCCCAGATCGTCACCTACGGCACCATCAAGGCCAAGCAGGCGGTCAAGGATTCCGCCCGCGTGCTCGACAAGGCGTTCGTGGTCGGCGAGCGCATCACCAAGGCGATGCCGCCTGCGGTCATGGGCAAAGACGTTCCGCTCAAGCAGATCTTCAACCCGGAGCACTCGCGCTATGCCGAAGGCGGTGAGTTTCGTGAGCTCTACGCCAACGATCCCGAGGTCCAGGAGGTTGTCGACACCGCCCAGGGCATCGAGGGCCTGAAGCGGCAATGGGGTGTGCACGCCTGCGGTGTCATCATGGGATCGGTTCCGCTGACCGACATCATCCCGGTGATGAAACGCGAGCAGGACGGCGCCATCATCACCCAGTTCGACTACCCGAGCGCCGAATCCCTCGGCCTGGTCAAGATGGACTTCCTGGGTCTGCGCAACCTGACGGTGATCGATGACGCGATCCGCAATATCAAGCGCAACAGGGGCATCGATGTCGCGATCAACGAGATCTCGTTGGACGATGAGGCGACATTCGACCTGCTGCAGCGCGGTGACACTCTTGGCGTTTTCCAGCTCGATGGCGGACCGATGCGCGCGCTGCTGCGCTCGATGCGCCCCGACCAGTTCGAAGACATCTCCGCGGTCGGCGCCCTCTATCGTCCAGGCCCGATGGGCGCGGACTCACACAACAAGTACGCCCGTCGCAAGACCGGACGCGAGCCGGTCACCCCGATCCACCCCGAGCTAGAAGCCCCGCTCCAAGACATCCTGAACGAGACCTACGGCCTGATCGTCTACCAAGAACAGGTGATGGCCATCGCGCAGCGGCTCGCCGGGTACACGCTGGGCGCGGCAGATCTGCTGCGCCGCGTGATGGGCAAGAAGAAGAAGAAAGAGCTGGACGCCCAGTACGACCGCTTCCGCGACGGCATGCTGGAGCGTGGCTACTCCCAGGAGGCCTTCCAGACCGTCTGGGACATCCTCGTCCCGTTCAGCGACTACGCCTTCAACAAATCGCACTCGGCCGCCTACGGCCTGGTCAGCTACCAGACGGCCTGGTTGAAGGCGAACTATCCGACCGAGTACATGGCAGCCCTGCTGCAATCGGTCAAGGACGAGAAGGACAAGTCGGCGGTCTATCTAGCCGAATGCCGGCGGATGGGCATCAAGGTGCTACCCCCCGATGTCAACGAGTCCGACGGTATGTATACCGCCGTCGGCACCGATGTCCGCTTCGGGCTGGGCGCGATCCGCAACGTCGGCAGCAACGTCGTGACCGCGATCGTCGCCGCGCGCGAGGAGCGCGGGCCTGCAACCGACTTCTATAGCTATCTCGACAACGTGTCGCTGGCGGCCTGCAACAAGCGGGTCACCGAGTCGCTGATCAAGGCAGGGGCCTTCGATTCGTTCGGGCATTCGCGCCGGGCACTGATGGAGATCTTCGAATCCGCGGTCGATCAGGTGGTCGAACTAAAGCGCAACGCCGAACATGGTCAGGACTCGCTGCTCGGCGGTTTCGGTATGGACGACGACCAGGCCGCAGTCGCCCACGATCCGGTGCCCCAGACCGAGGACTGGGACAAGCGGACGAAGCTCGCCTTCGAGCGCGAGATGCTCGGGCTGTATGTCTCGGACCATCCGCTGAACGGGCTGGAACATGTGCTGCAGACCGAGCGGACGACCACGATCGTCGGCCTCAACGAGCGCGGCGAGGGAGGCCAGGGCAGCACTCAGACGATCTGCGGGATGATCACCCAGGTGCAGCGCCGCCAGACCAAACAGGGTCGTATCTGGGCGTCGCTGGCGGTGGAGGATCTGGATGCCTCGATCAACGTCTCGGTCTTTCCGAATGTCTATGAGCAGGTGGCCGGGGAGTTGGTGCCGGACTCGATCGTGCGGGTCAGGGGCCGCGTCAACGTGCGCGACGATTCGGTCGAGCTGCACGCCGATACCGTTGCAGGCCTCGATGTCACATCGGCCGACAAGCGGCCGGTGGTCATCGAGTTGAGGGTCAATCGCTGCACTCCTGGAGTCGTCGACCGCCTGCGCGGGGTACTGACCGCGCACCCAGGACCGACCCAGGTGCGTCTCAGACTGCATCGTCCGGATCAGACGCAGCTCTTCCAGCTGGCCGATGAGTTGCGCGTCAGCCCTTCTCAACCACTGATCGCCGATCTGAAGGCATTGCTGGGGCCGTCGTGTCTGGGCAGCTAAGCTGCCGCTCGGAGTCCCTCGCTTCGTCCAACTAGACTGATCACGATGTCCGATTTTAGGAGTAAGCCGATGTCCGACGCGGCAGCCAATGCGGACCTGCCCGGCGAGGCGGTGTCAACCGCCGAGTCCAGCATCCCGCTGGATCGCACGTCGCGTCGGCGTCCGAACCTGACCAGCGGCCCGCTATCCACCCGGCTGTTGGTCTACGCGGGTGTGGTGGTGCTCGCGGGTGTGATCTCGGGGTGGGTCTGGCACGCCATCGTGAAGGTGCCCAGCTACTTGACCGGCGATGACGGTTCGGTCCAGATGACCGAACGAGCCGTCGGCCAGATCTTCTCCATGGACGCGATCTACGTCATCATCGGGCTGCTGGCTGGCCTGGCCCTCGGGCTGGTCGCCTGGGCACTGTTCCCGCGTGTCGGCTGGCCGGTCGCGGCGATTGCCACCGTCGGCGGACTGGCCTCAGGCGCAGTGTGCTGGCTGGTCGGGGTGCTGCAAGGACCCAGCGGCTTCGCGGAGCGTATCGCGGAAGCCAGCTCGGGAGACCGGATCCCCATCGACTTTCAGTTGCACACCGCGTCGGCGCTGCTGGTCTGGGCACTGGGCGCGATCATTCCGGTCATGCTCTACGCGAACCTCAGCCACGAGGGCGACGCCTCCGGCGAGTTGCCGATGGTGGAGAAGGCCGAATCAGGCGCGGGCGCGTCCGATCTCGGCGAAAGTGGCACGCAGGACGTCGGCCAGGTCGCGAGCAGCCAACTCGACTGAGAACCCGCGGCGACCCCCGGAGACCAGCATCGTGGGGAAGTCCAGCGCCGAGGAGTCGACGAAGACGGGCAATTGACGCTTCTGGCCGAGCGGAGAGATGCCGCCTACGACATATCCGGTGATGCGTTCGGCGAGGGCCGGATCGGCCATCGCGGCCTTCTTCGCTCCGGCGGCCTGCGCCAGCGCCTTCAGGTCGAGTTGGCCGCTGACCGGCACCACCGCGCAGACGACCGGATGGCGGCCGCCGGTCAGCTCGGCCACCAGGGTCTTGAACGTGCGACGCGGATCGACTCCCATCACATCGACGGTCTCATCGCCGAAGTGATGGTTTGCGGGATCGTGTTCGTACTCGTGGACGATGAACCGCACCTTGGCGCGCGTCAGCGCGACCGTCGCCGGAGTGGCGGCAGAGGCCGCCTTGCGTTTGCCCATCTTCGATCACCTGCCATACCAGTTCTACCCCGAGCCGAACTATCACGATGGTAGTAGTTCATGATCGTGCGAGCGTCGTGCCGGCACGTGGATGAGGACTATGCGCAGCGCTCGTCGCGGCACCACTAGAATCAAAGGTGTGCTTTCCCTGATCGACCTGACCGATACGACCCTTGACGACTATTCGGGCGTGCTGCCGCGCGGCCGGTTCGATGTCAGTCATGCGATCGAGGTTGTGCGCCCGCTGTGCGACGCGGTGCGCGACGAGGGCGAATCCGCACTGCTTCGCTTCAGTGAGCGGTTCGATCACGTGATTCCCACCGACCTGCGGGTGCCTGCCGAAGCGTTGCGGGACGCCTTGGACCAGCTCGATCCCGCGGTTCGCAGGGCCATCGAGATCTCCATCGAGCGCCGCCGCACGGTCTGCGAGCAGATCGAGACCGAGCAGGTCTATCGCAGCGTCGAGCTTGCTCCCGGCGCGGTCGTCGGCAACGCGATGATTCCGGTTCACAGGGTCGGGCTCTATGTGCCGGGTGGCCTGGCTCCACTGGCCTCGAGCGTCGTGATGAACGTTGTTCCCGCACAGGTGGCAGGGGTCGAATCGCTGGCGGTCGCAACCCCACCGCAGGCCGAGTACGGCGGTCTGCCACATCCGGTGACGTTGGCGACCTGCGCGCTGCTCGGCGTGGACGAAGTCTACGCGGTCGGCGGTGGCCAGGCGATCGCGATGTTCGCCTACGGCGTTTCGGGGCTGTGCCCGCGCGTCGACCTGGTAACCGGGCCGGGCAATATCTATGTCGTCGCCGCGAAACGGCTGCTGCGTGGTGTGGTTGGCATCGATGCCGAGGCCGGACCGACCGAGATCGCCGTGATCGCGGACAGCACCGCCGATCCCCGCTTCGTCGCCGCCGACCTGATCAGCCAGGCCGAACACGATCCGATGGCCGGTTCGGTGCTGATCACCGACAGTCGTGAGCTCGCCGATCGGGTCGGCGACGAGGTCGAGCGCCAGGTGACCCGGCTGGCCACCGTGGATCGGCTGCGTCGGGCTCTTGATGGCGAGCAGTCCGGTATCGTCCTGGTCGCCGACATCGATCAGGCGGTGGATGTCGCGAACGACTATGGCGCAGAGCATCTCGAGATCCAGACCGCCGATGCTCGCGAGGTCGCTCGCCGGATCCGCAACGCCGGCGCCATCTTCATCGGGAGCTATGCTCCGGTGCCGCTCGGCGACTACAGCGCCGGATCCACCCACGTGCTGCCGACCGGCAGCGCGGCCAGGTACTCGTCGGGCTTGACCGTGCGCAGCTTCATGAAGTCGGTGCATATCATCGACTATTCGCGCGAGGGTTTGAACGCGATCGGTCGGGGCATCATGGATTTCGCCGAGGCCGAGCGGCTGCCTGGGCACGCCGCGGCGATCGAGGTCCGGCTGGAGGAGGAACGATGAGCATCACCGGCAACCAGATCGGTCTGGACGAGCTGCCGCTGCGTCCCGAACTGGTGGGGGAGGAGCCCTACGGTGCTCCACAGCTCGACGTTGCGGTGATGCTGAACGTCAATGAGAACCCGTTCGCGCCCAGCCCCAAGGTGCGCTCGCAGATGTCCGAGGCCGTCCGTGAGCTGACCAAGACGATCAATCGCTATCCCGACCGGGAGGCTCGCGGCCTGCGCGCCGACTTGGCGTCCTATCTCGGCTTCGGGCTGAGCGCCGACAACATCTGGGTGGCCAACGGCTCCAACGAGGTGATGACTCACCTGCTGCAGGCCTTCGGTGGGCCCGGACGCACGCTGCTGGCATTCACCCCGACCTACTCGATGTACCCGGAATATGCCCGCAATACGCACACCGGCTACGTCGCCGTGCCCAGGCGCCATGATTTCAGCGTCGACGCCGATCTGGTGCTCGCTGCGATC
>NZ_JAVTWX010000116.1:26091-32012 GCF_032229645.1 Brooklawnia sp. | reverse complement strand
CCCGCGACACAGCGATTATGAGCCGCTTGCTCTACCGCCTGAGCTATCCCGCCCTGCGTATCACTCGGATTCTAGCCCTGCTGCGGTAGCGGAGCTCCCCGAGATCAACGGAGCCCCGATGCGGAATTGAACCGCAGACCTCGTCCTTACCAAGGACGCGCTCTACCATCTGAGCTATCGGGGCCAGCCGAGGAGATAACTTATCGTCCTTTCCCGCAAGTATCAAATCGGAGGATGGTCGAACGCACGTTTGACAGTTGCGCAAGAATCGAGAATGACAAGGGAGAGCTTTCTCGCCCCCGCCGACGATCTTGGAGGATCTGGTGACCATCCGCTACAGCCCCCTGGTGCGCGATGCCCTTGACCACGGCTACCCGGTGCTCGCGCTCGAAACCGCCAACATCACGCATTCGATGCCGCGCCCACTCAATCTGGAGACCATGCGAGCGGTGCAGGAAGAGATCCTGGCGTCCGACGTCATCCCGGCCGCGATCGCGGCCATCGACGGCGACGCGGTGATCGGCCTGACAGACGAGGAACTCGAGCGCGTGGCCTACGAGCCAGGGGCTATCCGAGTAT
Organism: Brooklawnia sp.; assembly: GCF_032229645.1. Taxonomy (NCBI): domain Bacteria; kingdom Bacillati; phylum Actinomycetota; class Actinomycetes; order Propionibacteriales; family Propionibacteriaceae; genus Brooklawnia; species Brooklawnia sp. The sequence continues at coordinate 31,433 of NZ_JAVTWX010000116.1, read as the reverse complement.
CGATCAGCGATCTGCCGATCGTCGAGACCCGCAAGCTCACCGGCGGCACGAATCTTGCTGCGGCCGTCCACCTGGCCCATCGCGCCGGCATCAAGGTCTGCGCCACCACCGGCCTGGGCGGCGTCCACCGGGCCAGCAAGCGGGGCAACCTCATTCAGGAGTCCAGCGATCTGATGGCGCTGTCGACCCACCCGCTGGTGCTGGTGACGTCCGGCGTGCGGCCGATGCTGGATGTCCCGGCCACCTTGGAGCGGCTGGAGACCATGGGCATCCCCGTGCTCGGCTATCACACCTCACAGTTCCCCGGCATGTATCTGGCTGACACCGGATACGAGGTGGACTATCGCGTGGAGAACGCCAGCGAGATCGCAGACATCGCGCGGGCCCGCGATGAACTCGGCCTCGGTCAGTCGCTGGTCATCGCCAATCCGACCCCTGCAGACCTTGAGATGGACAACTTCCAGGCACGAGTCAGCGAGGCAATCGAGATCGCCGCGCATCTGCCCGAGCGTGACTCGGACGACACCCAGATCCTGCTGGCGACCTTCGAGGAGGCCACCCACGGCCAGGCACACCGGCTCAACACCGAGCTCTACCGCCGCAATGTGGCGTTGGCCGCCCAGATCGCCAAGGAGCTGGCGACCACGCCTCACTACACCGACTAGGCGAATATCAGTTCAAGCACCCCCACGAAGAGAACCTCCGGTCGATTGACCGGAGGTTCTCTTCACACTGGTGGCAGCTGATGGATTCGAACCATCGTAGGCGAAGCCGACGGTTTTACAGACCGCTCCCTTTGGCCGCTCGGGCAAGCTGCCGTGACGCCAACCAGCGAAGAAAGACGTTAGCAGACCCTGGCCAAGATGTCATAACCGGGGCCTTTCGGGCAGGATGGACGCATGGCTGCAGACAGTTCCTTCGATATCGTCAGCAAGGTCGACCGCCAGGAGGTCGACAACGCACTCAACCAGGCCGCCCGCGAGGTTCGGCAACGCTTCGACTTCAAGGGCACCGATGCGTCCATCGAGTGGTCGGGCGATCAGATCGCCATGCAGGCCAGCAGCGAGGAACGTGTCAAGGCGGTCTGGGATGTTTTTCAGACGAAGCTCGTGCGTCGTAGCGTGGACTTGAAGTCTGTGCAGGCCACCGATCCGAAGCTGTCGGGCAAGCTGTGGCATATGACCGCCGACATGCAGAACGGCATCTCGCAGGACAACGCGAAGAAGATCTCCAAGCTGATCCGCGATGAGGGCCCCAAGGGCGCCAAGGCGCAGATCCAGGGGGACGAGCTGCGGGTGAGCTCCAAGTCGCGCGACGCCCTGCAGCAGGTGCAGAAGCTGATCAAGGACGCGGACTTCGAGTTCGCGGTGCAGTTCGTCAACTACCGCTGACCGTCGCTGCAGCCCCTGCGGCCACCGCCCGGGGGTACCGCCGACCATGTGAGGCTAGGCCTGAATCCACCGATGGGCGCCGTCGCAGCAGGCGGAAAATCGGTGGACTCAGGCTAGGCACGGCGGCCGAAGACCATCGCAACACTGCGCAGCGCAAGGATGAAGCCGCTGAAGCCGAGCAGGAATCCGAGGATGTCGAAGAGCCGGTAACCATCGAGTTGGGGGCCGCCCGGAGCGGTCACCAGCAAGATCGCGCCGATCACCGCGAAACCGGCCAGGACCGCGACCACCACCTGATTGGCCAGGCTGGTCAGGAAGGCTTGATCGTCGGGATGCGAGACCACGCGGGTGTGCGTCGTGAATCGTCCGGACGCGAGGTCTTCGGTGATGCGGTTGATCCGCCTCGGCAGGTGACTGACCAGCGGCACCAACCGAACCGCCTGATTCGCGATCTGCTTCTTGGCTCCCTGGGGCCCGATATCTCCGATCACACCGCGAGCCTGATCCCGAGCCGTCTCGATAAGGTCCAGGGACGGGTTGAGCAGCTTCAGCGTGCCTTCGAGCGCGCCCAGCGAGCGGAGCGCAAGCGCGATATTGCCCGGTACGCTCATGCCCTCATTGAGCACCAGCCGAAGCAGCTGGGTGAAGAAGGCCAAGGTGGTGCCGGCGGCTCCGGCGCGCACCTGCGTGATGATCGTGCCCAACTGCCGTTGCAGGTCGTGCTCGTCGAGCCGGCCATCGTGATCGAGCAGTTCGAGCACCGCGTCGGTGGCCAGCGCCGGATCGTCCGAATCGACCGACCACAGCAGTAGACCGAGGTTGCGCCGGGCGGTCGCGTCCAGTTTCCCGACCGAACCGTAGTCGAGCAGGCCGACCGCTCCGTCCGGCCAGACCAGCACATTGCCGGCATGCAGATCGGCGTGGAAGAGACCCTGATCGAGGATCTGGCCGAGCACCGCCTTCAGCAGCACCGTCGCCGATTCTTCGCGGGTCCGCAGAGACATCGCCGCGATGATCTCGCCGGCACGGGAGACCGGCACACCGTCGAAGCGCTCCATCACGATCACGCGCTCGCTGCACAACTCGCCATGCACCTCCGGCACCCGCACCCCGGCGGCAACCAGCCGCGGACGCAGCGACTCCATATTGGAGACCTCGACGGTGAAGTCGAGTTCGTCGTGAACCGAATCCGCGAAGCCGCCGACTATCTCGCTGACGCCCAGCTTGCGCGCCCACTCCGCGTTGCGGTCCAAGGTCAGGGCGAGGCGGCGCAGTATTTGCAGATCGATGGCAACCTGCTCAGGGGCGCCGGTTCGCTGCACCTTGGCGACAACCTGCCGTTCGCCGTCCAATGTCGCCGCGTGAACCTGCGCGAGCGAGGCGGAGGCGAGCGGCGTGGGGTCGACATCCAGTCTGCCAAGCTGATCGCCCAACTGTTCTTCCAGCATCGTTTGCACCAGCTCATAGGACTCGGGTTCGGCCTCGCTGGTCAGCCTCGACAGTTGGCCGATGTACTCCGGCGGAAGCAGATCGCTTCGGGTCGACAGCAGCTGTCCGAGTTTGACGAAGGTGACCCCGGCATCCTCCATGGCCAACCGCACTGATTCTGCGGTGCTCGGCCCGACGTTCAGCACGCCGCGCAGCGGAGCGGTCAAGCCCCGCCTGAACAAGATGACCATGATCTGCAAGTAGCGTCTGGTTCTGCGGAACCGCGCACCCCAACCGGTCAAGAGCACCCGTAGCGGAGGCGTCGAGCCGGTCGGGATGATCACTTCGAGCACCATCAGCACGAGCATTCCGAGAGCGAACACCCCGAGCGCCAGCCCGACCATCACTACTGTGAGCGCAACAATATCGGACGTCGAAGTACCGCTCAGATCGGCGCGTTCGCTGAAGTGGACGACCAGCGGGCCCAGCGCGCCGAAGATCACGATGACCACGAGGAGCGCGCGGACGACCGAGACCTGGATACCCAGCACTCGCTTGCTTGTTCGTGCCACCAGCAGCGTGACCAGGCCCAGGGTGACCAGGCTGTAGATCGCCGCCGCGCCCTGCCCCACGATGTCCCAGAAGCTCATGGCACCCTCCAGTTCAGCCCACCCGCACCGATGTTTCAAAGGCCTGGGTGATCACGGTGATCACCTCGCCGCCGTGCAGCTGACGGCCCCGCCGGGTCTCGGTCTGACCATCAACCTCGACGTCACCGGCCTCGATCATCTCGCGGGCGTGCGCACCCGATTCGGCAATGCCCGCATATTTCAGGAATTGTCCGAGCCGGATCGTGCCGCCGACCTCCACCGTTTCGATGCTCATCTGCCGATCCTTCCACATCGCACCGACAGCGCTTGGGGATCGCATCGATGGTTTCGGCCCGGAGCCGGACACCACCAACCCTGCCAACTCACGAACCGAGATGCTCCGGCAACACGATCAGCAGCGTGCCCACGAACAGCAGCAGTGCGCAGACGATCGTCCACAGCACCGGCAGCGGATCGGTCGGCTGCTCGACGGTGGACGAGACCGCGATGATCCCCACCAGTACGCTGACCAGAGGTATCGCGAGCAGGCAGGCTGCCCCGGCGCGCACTCGTCCGGCGTCCTTGAGTACCGAGCCGATGCTACCCACCCAGCCGACCAGTGCCGCCAGCGCGGCGAAACCGACCAGCCAGATACCGGTCCGTTGGGCGGCGATCCGAGTCGCGTCCGCCAACCAGCTGTTGAGCAGCAGAATCGCGACGATTCCCAGCACTACCGCCGTCCACCAGCCGATCACCGCTATCCATGCGGGACGGTCGCGGAAATCCGTCTTGCGGCGTGCCCGACTGGCCGGTCTGTTGCTCACGTCTGCGAGCTTAGACTCGGGTGCGTTCGTCTATGGTGGCGCCATGCGCATCGCCACACACAACGTCAACGGGATCCGGGCAGCTCAGCGGCGAGGCATCGCAGGATGGCGCGACGAGCGCATGCCGAGCGTCATCGCGCTGCAGGAGGTCCGCTGCGCACCCGATCAGCTGCCGCTTGAGGCCTTCGGGGACTATCACGTCGCCTACGATCCCGGGACGCTGGCCGGACGCAACGGAGTCGCAGTGCTCACCCGCGAACCGGTGGCAGCGGTGCGCGCCTGGGGCCCGCATGCCCTGTCCTGGGCACCGGGGCAGGTGCCCGTGCTCGCTGAGGTGACCGAAGACGTCACGCTGGCGCGGGAGCTGCGCGGGTTCGTCGCGGAAGGCCGCTATCTGGAGGTCGACCTGGCCTCGGCACCACTGACGATCGCCAGCGTCTACGTGCCGAAGGGCGACTCGCCACTCGCCCCGCGGGACCCCGCCACCGCGCGGGGCGCGCAGCTGCGCTACGAACGCAAGATGGCGTTCCTGGCCGGCTTCGCCAGGCAGTTGAAGCGGGCAAGGCTGGCGGCTGCGGCGCGCGGTCGCGAATACCTCGTGATGGGCGATTTCAACATCGCGCATACACGCTACGACGTGCGAAACTGGCGCGGCAACCAGAAGTCGGCCGGATTCCTGCCCGAAGAACGCGAATGGTTCGCCTCGATCGTCTCGCCACGTACCCTGGTGGACGTGATGCGTCGGCTGCATCCGGACGCCGATGGACCCTACTCGTGGTGGAGCTGGCGAGGCAAGGCCTTCGACTCCGACACCGGCTGGCGGATCGACTATCAACTGGCGACGCCACGCCTGGCAAAGCTGGCGACCACCGGTGGCACCGACAAGGAGCCTTCTTATGAGGCTCGGATCAGCGATCACGCGCCCGTGGTCATCGACTACCAGATCTGAGCAGCCCGCACGCTTGAGCCGGGCGGACGACGCCCCACCGGATCTAAGATCTGACAGCGACTACCGAAAAGCGCGTTGGCTAGCGAACTTCCGGCAGCGTCCGTTACTCTCGGCAGCCGCTGACGGGCGGGCCGTGCAGACCGGCAGCCGCTGCAACTAT